>JAKACS010000052.1 GCA_021821235.1 Bacillota bacterium | reverse complement strand
TGAGAGGACGTGGTCATTTGAACCTTCTGCGGCCTCGCAACCTGTTTTTCCCCTATGCGGGCAAGCCATACAAGCGTCATCAAATGCTGCAACAACCCGAATCATAAAATCTTTTTCCTGATCACGAATATCGTTGACAATTTCCGTCATTCTCGTTATAAATTCAGGACTGTAGCCCATTCCTTTAAACCCATGGACACATAAAAGATGGTGTCCGCGCAGAATTCTCTCCAATTTCATTCCTCCTAACTATATGTACTGTATTTATATTCGTAACCTAGTATTGAAATCCTTCCTTTAAGTATGTTTACTTTGTCAAGATGAAAATCTTCCTCGTTTTTGCTACCTTTTGGTGAATTTGACGATAGTAAAAAATACAAAAAAAGTAAACACGGAAGGATTAATGACAGCATGAATTTTAGCATTAATCAAAAACTGATTGGCAGCTTTTTACTTGTTTCTCTAATCTTTGGGTTATCATCTTTCTTTTCCTATCAAAATATGAAAGAAACCAATCAATCTTATGATTACATCGTTGATACGGTGACACAACTTCGATCGATTACGAAAGACATTCAAACAGCTTCTGCGCTGCAAGTTGGCTATTACCGAGCCTATATGTTATATGAAAATAATGAGTATAAAGATAAAATGAACAATCAAAACAAAAAGATCAACGAACTGATCATGCAAGGGCAGCAAATCTCAACGATGCAGGAAACAAAAGATCGTCTTAATGTGCTCGCAGACTTAAACCAACAATATAGCCAGGTTTCAGCTGGAGTAATGGACTCACTTTCAGTAGACAAACAAAAGGCGATTCAGGATGGACTGATCAAAATTGTACCGATCAGCAATCAAATGACGACAGCGACGGAGTCTTTAAATAATTGGCTGAAGAAGGGAGTATTAGATAAAAAAATAGCGGAGACAAAAGCGAACTCCGCGGCGGGTTTGACAAAGGTTTTCATATGGAGTGTCATTGCAACGCTCATTGCAATAATCAGCGGGATTGCGAATTATTCGAATCAAGTGGCCGCGTCTGCTGAAGAGTTAAATGCAAGTGCGGAGGAATCAACAAAAGCAGCTGAAACGGTGTCATCGGCCATTCAGGAAATTGCCAGCGGATCTGAAGTGACAACATCAAATTTGGAAACAAACGCAGCCGCCTTGCAAGCAGTCGTCGAAGGTGTGCTGCAAATTGCAGCTCGAACATCCAATGTCTCGGAGCTATCGAAAAAATCTGCTTTTGAAGCCGAAGAAGGCGGGAAGCGAGTCGAACCCTTTGGTGAAAAGAAATCCAGATAAAAGGCTAAATCGCACGGATAAATCCGGAATATCGGCGGATAAAATGAGAAGATCGGCGGATAAGTCCTAAATTCTCGCTGATAGATCGCCAATCCATTTCATAAAGATGGATATTCCACCGATCTCCTCACGCTCTTAAAAGTGTGTTAACCTATTTTTATAAGAAAGGAGATGATCATATGATAAAAGTGGGGGTTATCGGGCTTGGAAATATCGCGCAAAAAGCCTATTTGCCGATATATGCGGCCATAGAGGACGTAGAATTTCACTTATACACACCTAACCAGCAAAAAGCAGCCGCAATTGCGAGCAAATATCGTATGAACCGTGTACACGCAAGTCTTAAATCACTTATACAAAGTGGGATCAATGCTGCATTTGTCCATTCATCGACTGAAACACATGATGAAGTGGTGAGAGCGCTGTTAACAAACGGAGTTCATGTTTTTGTTGATAAACCAATCACGGATCATTACGAAACTTCAAAAGCATTGGTTGAGTTAGCGGAACAAGAAAATTTGTTGTTGAGGATTGGGTTTAACCGAAGATTTGCACCAGCTATTCAACAGTTAAAAGAAGTGAAAAAGCCAAACATGGTGATCGTTGAAAAACATCGCGCGTCACAGCCGAAAGATATCCGAACGTTTATATTCGATGACTTTATTCATGTTGTCGACACGATTAGGTACCTCTTTCCTTATCCGATTGACGAAGTCATCGTCCGTGGGACGAAAAATGGTGAACTGCTTTCACAGGTAACTGTACAATTTATCTCCAAGCATGGCATTGCGATAGGGATCATGAACAGGGAAAGCGGAACTGGTGAAGAAAAGGCGGAAGTGATGAGTGCAAATGAAAAAAGAGCAGCACTCAATCTTGCAAATATGGTCATTTCAACAGAGCAAACACAAACAGAAATCCGTTTTGGTGATTGGGAAACGACACTGCATAAGCGGGGGTTCGAAGCAATGGTTAACGACTTTATCAAGACGATTGCCAATCAACAAACCGTCGATTTATTGCCCACTTCCCGGGATGCCTTAGAAAGTCACCGAATTTGCGAAGACATTACCCGACAGCTGGAAGAACAAAAATAAAACGACCACAACTAACTGGAGAGTTCTTCTTAGTAAGAAGAGCTCTTTTTTATTCACCCTTTTTAGACTTTTTTCGACGGTACTGCTCTTCATCAAACGTTTGATTAATTGGATCCAAACGCATGATGCATCGTCAAAGCGTGACGGAAAATTGTCGAATAGAGACAGGGGTAAATTCGACAGTAAGCCTGTGCTTTGCGGCCAAGTTTGAGTTTTGAAAAATCAAAAAGTTAACTATTTATGAACTTTTGATGCAGTAGAATTTTTTAGAAAAAAACAGAAAAAATGCTGAGAGTAAAGCAAAAATCATAGATTTTCAGGCTAATTTAACGGTTTCTGAAATCGGAAATAAAATATTATACTTCCAAAATATCTAACAATCAAGGTTCGGCTAAAAATAGGACAAACTAAGATTACACGAGATTGAACAACAATGGGCTTGCTATTTGAAAATAGCATTTACTTTTAAAATGACTCGTATCATAATGAGAAACGAGGAGGGATAAAATGGAACTTTTGACAAGCGATATTCGTACGACGATAAAGGGGAATGGTTACAACCAGTTTGGAAAAAAAGTGTTGATTACCCAGTTAAGATTTTCTACATTGGAGGCCATATTTGAAGTCGATCCCGAAGTACAGCGGAGCTTGGATCCAAAACGGCGTTCAGAAATTCGTGAGTTCATTCTCGATGCTTTGGAACATAAAGATTTTTACTTTTCCCCATTTGTGTTTTCAGCAAGAGGGGCAATAAAAGAAACACAAAATGGTTGGGAGCTAGATCCCGGATGCAAACTTTATATCATAGATGGCCAGCATCGCTCGTCCGCGATGTCTTCAGCATTAAGCCATTTAAAATCACGGAAAGAATCA
The DNA here is from genome assembly GCA_021821235.1 of Bacillota bacterium. The sequence continues at coordinate 7,645 of JAKACS010000052.1, read as the reverse complement.
GCTGAGGAATCCGGGAACCTAAAGGAAGCTAGCAACATTCAAATCTTTATTGACAAACTCAGAAACTACCCTGTCTCCATGCAAGTTTACTTGGATTTAACTCAACAAGAAGAACGCCAGCTGTTTACTGATATCAATACAGAACGTAAAGATGCGCACATCGGTCTCATCATGCAATACGATCAGCGTGACGAGTATACCGAGTTATCGCGACAAGTGGCAGACCAACTGCAATCCCTGTTTGAGATTGAACAAAAATTATCGCGACTAACCATGCAAAATACCGCAATTACTTCACTGATTAATATTCGAAAATGCCTCATCGCCCTGTTTGAAGGCAAGTTATCCGAAAAAAAGGGCGCACCTTATTATCGAAACTGCAATCCGAATGATGTTCCGGACATCTCGGTTTCATTTTTTAAAAGCTGGCAAAAACTGTTTCCGCCGCAAATGGCCAACCGAAAACGGTATGTATCTGGACTGACGGGAATTCAAGTCGCACTTGCCTACACCGTCTACCTGCTAACGAAGAAATACTCCATCCCTCATCTAGAAGCAATTCATCATGTCATGATGTTAAAAAATAACTGTACATGGAAACACGATGACCCGCTGTTTTCCCACATCTACGATCCAGCCACAAGAAAAATCAAAAACCATTCCACTACAACTGCAATCGAAACAACGGCAATGAACTTCATCAACATTTTAGACCGGGAAAGGTTGAGTTAGCTTGATTACGCATGACGTTTTTTCAAAAAAACAAACGGTAGCCGTCTATTCCATTCAAGAACTGTCTTCTTTGATTGAAAATGGAAAAGTAACTTTAAGAGAAGTCAACAAACTGCAGGTGCGCGCATTGAAAAAATACTTACTCGAAAATGTCAGCAGTGAGCAAATTTATTTTCCACCGATTGTTGCCAATGCAGAAAATTTAAACGTGGAAGAGGAGAAACCGGATCAATTTGCGGTTGTTGATGGCACACAGCGGCTAAAGGCACTTTGTTTGCTAGAGGAAATGGCGCAAAAGGCAATTATGAGTGACAAGGATGAGGATGTGAAAATCGGCTACAAGCTACTTTCTTTTTTTCACCATTCGGCTGTATCGATATTAATCTTCGCTGGACTAGGCAAAGCCGAGGTCGATCAGCTTTACATCGATCTAAATACAAAAGGAAAAAAGGTTGCGCTTTCCAAACGGATCTCTTTTGATTCACGAAGCGGGCTAAACTTGATTACGAATAAGGTATTAAAAACTAATCGCCAGCTAAACATTGCCGGAGTAGAAATCGAAAAGCGCGCGGTGATCCGTCCAAAGAATAAAAAATTGTTGTCGCTGACGCAACTGCGGCAGATCGTCGGAATTTTTCTCACAGGAAAAATGGTGTACCGGGTAACAGAGGAAAACTTTTCCCCTTATTTGCAACCAGAAGAGTACATACACCTGCTAAACACATGGTTCAATGAACTGTTTGCCTGCTTTCCGGTTGAACGGATCGGCGACTTCGAGGTATCAATGATTGCCAACACACCATTATTAATGAGTATGGCGTACTATGCGAATAAGGGGCTGGAAAAGGATTCATTTGCTGAACGAAAAAAGGAAATGCTGAATCGCATGAAACCACTAAGGAAGGTGAATTGGGAACGAACGAACCCCATTTGGCAGCAATTCAATGGAACGAAAAAAAGAAGGGACGGTTATTTTTATTTGGCACATGACAAAGAAACGATTGAAAGCCTCGTCGCGTGGCTGCAAAAACAAGGGGGGTGAGAATGATGTAATGGAAAACCGTGCATGGCGGTGTGCACAAATCATAAGAGAGAAGCCCAATCATTCCACATTGAGCAAACGAACCCCCCGGGGAATAGGTCTGGCGGACGAACCCCTGGGGGCAAGGCAAAGTGGGTATACCCAACTTTATTGTAGTATACCCTTTTTTTCAAAAATTTCAACCTAAAAAAGGGGGAGTTGTGATGAATATTCAACCGTGCTACATAATCAACGAAAAGACGATTTTGCTTAAGGGAGAGTATGATCCATTCGGCAAGCTGTGCACAAGAGTGTTTGAAGACGACCAAACTTTTCTTGTTGATAAGGCCCCTGTTGGACTCATCAACCATACGCTGTTGCTTCAAGGAGATGATTTTCGCGGCGCTCTTGAGAGTTCACGGTTTTTGCTGGGTGAGATGAAGATGTACCCAATTAAAGTCAATGAAACGTTAGACATTTGGCTGTTCCCGACAAGGTCATATAAAAAGGATAATTGTGTATGGTTCGCACTCTCACACGTCCGCAAAACAAAAGCGAGTGGCGTGCGGAAAACTGAAGTCAGCTTAAGCTATGGGCATACCTTCAAAGTGGAAATGAAACAAAGTTCGTTTAACAATAAACGGCAAAAAGCAGAAGATTTGCGGGAGATGATTCGCAGGAACAGCAAAAACCCCAAGTTCTTCTACCAAAAACCGGAACAGCAAGGCTTTTATATTTGCGAGGATTGCTACCAGCGCAAAGAAATCGACCCGCCGCAAAAACCTGAAGACTGACAAACCGACAGCGGCCATTCGTTTCGAATTGGCCGCTGCCTTCGTTACTGAAATGAGTTTTGCTGGAAAGCCTTTTTCAGCGACACGATGAGATAAACGGAAATAATTCCGAATGTATCAATTCCAAGGTCATATAACCGGCCATCTCTCCCCAAATAAAGCTGGAAAAACTCGGTTAAAAAGGCAAAGACAAACGAGACCACAACCGCCTTCGGATGATTCTTCAAAAGCCAATAAACAAGCAGATCGAAGATAGCAAAGCCGACAAAATGCCCCAATTTGACGGCAACAAAATCTTCATGAATCAACGTGAAATCGCCAAAGTAAAAAAAGCCGGCAAAGTTCGGGTGGGGATTCCATTGAAAGCTGATCGATTGAAAATCGATGAATTGTTCAAGACTTTTCGTCCACGTATTTAGCAGTAAAAAAAGTCCCCATAAAACAACGAATATCAGTTTAACGGGTGAAAAGCTCTTCCTTTTGAATGCCCTTCTTGTAATGGGAAGTGGATGTTGTTCCATTTTACGCTCCTAACGATCGCAATTTACCCTCTATTCTAGTAAAAAAAGCCTAAAAAGACTGTCGAAAAAGGTCATTGGAAAATTGCGATGATTATACAGTTTATAACAGGTAAAAATACCCTTTACACGTTAATTATCGTCTACTATACTAAATTTAATAACACAAAACTTCGAAAGAAAAAAGCAAAACGATTGAAAAGTCGTGACGCAAAGCTAAAAGGGGCTACCATCGGTTTCGATTATGCCAGCCAGTTGCCAAATCCGCACTCCGAACCAAATGCTTCAATAGCAAAAGGAGGATGTTTGTGTTAAAAAAACAGGTTTTTACTGTCGAGTACTACTGGCATTTAGGACTGCAACACTACAATGAATGGCTGATGAACGATTGCAGCAGAGCAGACCTGAAAATAAAATGGAAAATCAAAGCCTTATACCACCATAGCAAAGTACTTGAGCTATTTTCAAAACTGCAGGTGATTGCCGACTGAACGTCAAAGATACTGCATAATCGAATGAGGGGTTTCAATGAAATTAAATCGGATTCACCATCTCGCCATTATAGTGTCGGACTATGAAAAATCAAAAGATTTTTACACGAAAATTTTGGGACTGAAGCCTGTTCGCGAGGTCTACCGCAATGAGCGGGGTTCGTACAAGCTTGATTTAGAAGTAAACGGAGAGTACCAAATTGAATTATTTTCGTTTCCGAACCCGCCGGAGCGGCCAAGTTACCCGGAAGCGGCCGGACTCCGCCATCTTGCCTTTGAAGTGGATGATATTGAATCAGCAGCAAATGCCATCGCCCAGCAAGGGATCAAAGTAGAGCCGATTCGAATTGACCCATTCACCGACAAAAAATTCACGTTTTTTGCCGATCCCGACGGCTTGCCAATTGAACTGTATCAAACATAATTTCATCCAAATTATCGAAGCTCACCTGGCTGCTTAAAACCTAGATAGTACAAAACATGAGGGGAAGATTTCCACTATGATTCGCGAATTAATTGAAAAAACAGCATTTTCCCACGCTTACCAACCCCTTTACCGGGTAGAAGACATGGCTGAATGGGGAGCTGAATTTCTTTTTCGAACGAAAAACGGAAATCCTGAGCAAATCTTCCAAATGGCAAAAGAGAAAAACCAACTATTTGAATTGGACACAAAATCAATCCATACAGCATTGCGAGCCCGTTTTACACATCTCACGCTTAACGGGTATGCCTTCGTCAACATATACCCATCTACCATCCTCCACAAAAAATTTCAATCGTTTATTCGAAACTTGCTCGAGGAATTTCCCCATTCCTCCCAAAAGATCGTTTTTGAAATCATCGAAACAGAAAAAACAGACGATCTAACCCTGCTTCGAGAAAGAATTCACTACCTAAAAAGCTGCGGCTTCCAGATCGCCATGGACGACATCGGAATGGGATGGTCCTCCCTCAGCCTAATGATCGAACTTGAACCCGATTTTATCAAGCTCGACCGCTATTTTTCAATCGATCTTGCCGCAAGCTGCAAAAAACAAAAAATGATCCAACTGCTCCTTCACTATTTTCACGAAACCGAAACAACCATCATTCTCGAAGGAATCGAAACAACAAAAGACCTTCACACCGCCCAAACGCTCGGTGTGAACTACTGCCAAGGCTATCTGCTCGCAATGCCCAAGCCCATTTTAGAAAAATGAACGCCATTTTGCTGGTCTACTTGGTTTGCTTACGAACTACGCTAACTCTTTCTATTCGTTTGCACAACGTCAAACTCGATCAAGCAAGCCAATTGGATTTTTGCCCTTTTCAATTCAACTGCGGCTTCTAATCGACCCGCCATTCGGCGGATTGTCATTTAACTTGTTGATGACGACTTTTGAAATTTTGTAGTACCCGGCTGCATTCGGATGCAGATTGTCCTTTGTAAACTTTTCCAAATTATCTGATTCCAGCCCTCAAATCCGTTCAACGTGTTTGTGGTAGTTTACCCGAATGAAGCGGAAAGTAAACCAAAAAAGAACAGACCCTGCAAATAGTGGGTCTGTCCGCAACTACAATTGATTGGCTAGAATCGTGACAATAGCGCTGAAAAAAATCGTTCCCAAAAGTAAAGAAACATAAAGCAGTACTTTATTTCGCTTCTTTCTTTTTAGCATCTCTTCAGGTGTAAGTCCGTAGTTCATTGACATCAACCATTTCTCCTTTATCGCTTGATGGCAGCTGGCTGGCTTTGCTGATCAAAGCAGAGGCCCCTATAGCTTTGCGTCATCACCTTTTGGTGATTTTGCCTTTGAATAAACTAGCTACAATCATATATATCGGCAAGAAAGAAGAAAATTTCAGCAGCTTCGATCTTTCTTTGACAGAAGGATCGGAACAGACTATAATAAATAGGAACATAAGTTCTAATTAACGAAAGTTGGTGATGTCATGTCATCCTCTGTAACAGGCATTGGTTTAAAAGGTATGGAAGGATTTCGAGTTTCAGTAGAAGTTGAGGCAGTGAATGGAATCAATTCAATGGTGATTGTTGGTTTGCCTGATGCTTCAGTCAAGGAATCCAAAGAGAGGATTTCAGCTGCTTTTCATGCCCTTGGATTTTTTCACAGCCATCAAAAATTGATTGTCAATCTTTCTCCAGCAGAGCAAAGGAAAAATAGCCCCATGTTTGATTTGCCCATTGCAATTGCAATTTTGCTGGAATTGGGCGAGATAAATCCGCAAATTCCCAATTCGGCTGCTTTTATTGGAGCGCTTTCCCTGGATGGAAGTGTACATGTTGTTGAAAGGATGCTGCCTGCAGTGATCGCTGCAAAAAGGCTTGGTTTTAAAAGGCTTTATTTGCCGTATGATGAGTGCTTTTCATTGATTGAAATAGAAGAACCCGAGCTCATTTTTGTCCGTAACCTTCAGGATGTAATTAAGCTTCTATACGGCCGCAAAATCCCTCAACCCCTTTTGAAAAAACCCCATCGAGAATCTTCACTAAACCATTCGCTTGATTTTCAAAAAATGATTGGACAATCAGATGCAAAGCACGCTTTAGAAATTGCAGCAGCAGGGGAGCATCATGTTCTAATGTCAGGTCCACCAGGCTGTGGGAAAAGTATGCTTGCAGAAAGTTTTCCTTCCATTCTCCCCCAGCTTACAAAAGATAGTCGACTCGAGTTATTAAGTATTTATCAACTTAGTGGGTTGCCGTTGGAATCTTTAGTTTCGCCGCCATTTCGGAGCCCGCATCACTCCTCATCATCCATTTCAATTATTGGAGGAGGGCAAAATCCAAAACCAGGCGAAATCTCTCTGGCACACCATGGAGTACTGTTTTTAGATGAAATAGCTGAATTTCCGAAAAAAGCTCTCGAAATGCTGCGCCAGCCATTGGAAGCAGAAAAAGTTACCATCAGCAGAGTTCACGCAACTGTAACCTATCCTTCATCGTTTATTTTACTAGGTGCAATGAACCCATGTCCATGCGGATACCATGGTTCAAAAAGTCATTACTGCACTTGTTCAAAAAAACAAGTATTTGCCTATCAAAACAAACTGTCAGGGCCATTAAGAGATCGTTTTGATATTTTTTTGCAATTGGATACCGAAAACATCGAGAACCAGTCAAAGGTTCCGCAGGAGTCTTCTAAAACCATTCGCGAAAGGGTAACGCAAGCAAGGGAAAGACAATATTGCCGATATGGAAAAGAGATGACGAATAGCCGTGTTTCCTATGATATATTATTAAAAAAATGTCCCCCGTCCAACTGCCAACAGATTCTTTTGCAAAAGCTTGCACAAAAACAAGGCTTAAGCATCCGAGGACAAATGAAAATTTTCCGTTTGGCTCGAACAATTGCAGATTTGCAGCAAAATAACAACATCACCGATCAAAACCTGTGGGAAGCAATCAGTCTCCATAGCCCTAACCAGTTTAAAACAGGGAAATCAATGTTAATGGAAGTATGAATAAAAAAGCAAAAAGCTGATTGGCAATTTCTTAGCCAATCAGCTCCCTAATCATTTATTCAATTCCAATTGCGCCTTTAATTCATCCTGCACCCGTTTTTGTTCTTCCGGGGCAATCAAAAGGTAATAGATATTATTGATTCTTGTCCCAGTTCCTTTGATTTGCATTTGTTGAACATTGCTTGCTGCATCTTTGTAGTTTTTCTGAATATCGACCATTTCATCAAACGTTACATTCGTTTTTACGTTCTTGCCAATTGCTTGAAGAATGCTGTTATAGTTCGTAAGGGAGGAGACACTTGCACCTTTTTTAAGAATGGCTTGAATGATCATCCGCTGCCGTTCCTCACGGCCAAAATCACCGCGCGGATCGTCATACCGCATCCGTGTATAGCTTAAAGCCTTATCTCCGTTTAAGGTGATCTCCCCTATAGGGAATTGATAACCGCCATTCGAAAAAGCAAGGTTGTTTTGCACCGTAACGCCACCAACAGCATTAACAATATCTTTAAAGCCCTCCATATTGATTTTCATATAATAATCAATTGGAATATCGAGAAACTTCTCAACCGTATCCATTGCCATTGGAATATCACCAAATGCATAGGCGTGAGTAATTTTATC
>JAKACS010000051.1 GCA_021821235.1 Bacillota bacterium | reverse complement strand
TGAAGGAATCTGATCTTTTGGATTTAGAACAGCTGTAACCGGTTCGTTTGCAGAATAGGTGAAATCCCGATTTAAAAACGAATAAGGAGAGTCCAGATAGGCCATGAACCCCAAAGTCAACAAAAGGAAGAAAACGGCAGGAACTTTCGTTTTCATTTGATCGGCTCCTTTAAAAAAGAAATCTCTGAATACATTGTATGCATGTCCGAAAAGGATATTCCAGCTGAGGGAGGAGCTAGTCTTGGTACAACAAATTTGTTATGCGGGTAATAGCATGAATATAAGAAAAGGACAGACCCTTTTATATGTCTGTCCTTACAAGTGTTTAAACAGTTTGCTTTGACCATTCCTCTACATTCCAAATTTTTGTTACCCATTCTTCATAAAAATCCGGTTCATGGGAAACGAGGACAATTGTTCCTTTGTAGGCCTTTAAGGCTCGTTTTAGTTCTTCTTTGGCCACAACATCAAGGTGGTTTGTCGGTTCGTCGAATACAAGCCAGTTGCTCTCGTTCATTAACAATTTACATAGACGAACCTTTGCCTGTTCACCACCGCTAAGCTGGTTCAGCGGCCGGGAAATATGTTCATTTTTCAAGCCGCAGCGTGCTAATGCTGCTCGTACTTGATGCTGATCCAAATGGGGGAATGCCGCCCAAACATCATCAATTGGCGTAATTCCTTGCGCTTTCATTTCTTGTTCAAAATAAGCAGGATAGAGAAAATCACCATGTTCAATTGACCCAGACAGCGGCTTGATTTTCCCCAACATCGTTTTAAGCAAAGTTGATTTTCCGACACCATTACACCCGATAATGGCCACCTTTTCACCGCGTTCAATCGTCATATTCATCTTCGGAAGAAGCGGATGCGTATAGCCGATTTCTAAATCTTTCGCTTCAAAGACATAACGGCTGCTTGAGCGCGATTCTTTAAACTCGAAAGATGGCTTTAGAGCGGTCTCAGGCCGATCAATCCGTTCGATGCGGTCGAGCTGCTTTTGCCGGCTTTTGGCACGACCGGTTGTCGAATAACGTGCTTTATTTTTTGCAATGAAGTCTTCCTGTTTCTTGATAAATTCCTGCTGCTTCTCATACGCATTGAGATGCTGATTTTTATTAATCTCCGCAAGTTCAAGGAATTTTTCATAGCTAGCGGTATAGCGGGTAAGTTTGGAGAATTCTAAGTGAAAAATCACATTTGAGATAGAATTCATAAATTCTGTATCATGCGAAATTAAAATAAAGGCATATGGATATTCTTTCAAATAGGATGTGAGCCAGCGAATATGTTCCACGTCCAAGTAGTTAGTCGGCTCATCTAAGAGCAGAACTTTTGGCTGCTCTAGAAGCAGCTTGGCAAGCAGCACTTTTGTACGTTGTCCGCCGCTAAGTGCACTGACATCCCGATCCAACCCGATTACATCAAGTCCTAAACCTCTGCCGGCCTCTTCAATTTTGATATCAAGCGTGTAAAATCCACCAGCATCAAGAGCATCTTGGATTTCTCCCATTTTTTCAAGCAATTCTTCAAGCTCTTCAGGAGTAGCATCCGCCATTCTCTCAGTGATTTCATTTAATTCCTTTTCTTTTTCAAAAAGAGAAATAAATGCACTGCGCAGCACGTCGCGAATTGATTTTCCAGCTGTTAAAACGGTATGTTGATCCAAATATCCGTACTGAATGCCAGGTGTCCATTCAACCCGTCCATGGTCGTGGATCAGCTGCCCGGTAATAATATTCATTAAAGTTGATTTTCCAACGCCATTGGCTCCAACAAGTCCAACGTGATCTTCTGCCAACAGACGGAAAGAGACATCCTTAAATAAAATTCGATCACCAAATGTATGACTTAAATTTTCAACAGAAAGTAAGCTCATCTTTTTTGAATCCTCGCTTTGTTTAATATCAAATTCGTCTCTCCATCATACTAAAATTTCGTTTCTACGGCTAGAGGTAAAGAAATACCAGGCGTTTTTACCGCTTGTGTAACGCGATAAAGGCCGCATACTTTCGGGATGATTCTCATATAATGAAGCGAATTGGGGGAGAGAGCATGGTCAATAAGTATGTAATCCATTTCTTTAATGAAGATGAACAACCGATCACGCTGCCTGTGAAAGCTGAAAATCCGGAAAAGGTCTCAGATAAAATTATTGCGCTGTACAACCAGCGCTGGATATCATTCCCGGTTACCGATAAGTATACCCGCGCGTTTGGTTCCGAGCGAATTACTGTGAATTTAGAAAAAGTAAACTATTTCAAGATTGAAAAAGCAACGAAAGTGATGCTGGAGAAGTATGATGAGAATGATTTTATTCCATTCGAATAGGAGCTGGCAAGGTAAGAACTACATTTGAGGACAAGAAAAACTCGCATACTGCCAGTTTTTCTTGTAATTTCAGAATTTATATCCTAACTTATCATCCAGACCAGGAGAAGGGAAAAGCTGGTTCTTACTGGAGGTGGGAAAAATTTAATCAATTTACCAAAATATTTCGCAATCAGGATAACAATGACACCGGAAGCTAAAAGGGAACCATAGATGGCTGAAATACCATATTGGCCACCAATTGCGATAATTGGCCCTACAGCAGTGAATGTACAACCTAAGACTATTGGTAAACCGACGCCAAAAAAGCGATTTTGCCAAACTTGTAAAATCGTAGCAAGTCCGGACATCATAATGTCAATCGAAACAAGGTAGGTTAATTGTTCGCCTGAAAATTTAAGTGCTCCTCCGACAATAAGCGGGACAATGACCGCTCCTGTGTACATGGCCAGCACATGTTGAATCCCTAAGGAAGCGACCTTAAAAGGGTTTTGTTTCATTTTACAGATTCATCCATTTCTTTAGCCATCAGAACGTATCTCCCTATTTAAAGACTGCCTTACCATCCGCAAGCGATGCAATTTGAGCAAGTGATTCTAGACGGTACTTTTCCTTTCGCAAAATATCTGCACCGCCTTGAAAAGACTTTTCAATTACAATACCAATCCCCGCGACTTTTGCCTTTCCTTCTGTAACGATTTTTGCCAATGCGAGTGCTGCTTGGCCATTGGCTAGGAAGTCATCAATAATTAAAACCGTGTCATTTTCGGTAATGTATTTTTTTGAAATGGAAATTTCATTGGTTTCTTGCTTTGTAAAGGAATAAACCTTTGCAGTTAATAGATTATCAACAAGTGTCAAAGATTTCTGTTTCCGAGCAAAAACAACGGGCACATTTAAATGCAGTCCAGCCATGACTGCCGGTGCAATTCCTGAAGATTCAATCGTAACAATTTTGCTTATCGAGTCATTTGCAAACCGTCTGGCGAATTCAATGCCAATCTCATTCATGAGTTGGGGGTCAATTTGGTGATTTAAAAAGGAATCGACTTTTAAGATTGCTTCGGATAAAACTTTCCCATCCTTTTTAATTTTTTCTTCCAATAGTTTCATTCTTGATCCTTAAAAATAAAAACCCAAAAGCCATTGTTCACATGTAATGAGTGAGCCAAAGGCCTTTGGGTTTTGCAACCGAAAGGAATCGAAAACCAGCAGAAAAAAATCCTTTTGTTTTCCAATTACCCACCCATAGTCGAATTGTTTACGGCAATCCGGTAGAAACTTGCAGGCCTTATTTCTGCGATTATATGAGCGATAGCTTATGAATTTAGTATCATTATAGCAATTTTTTTTGAAAAATCAATTGTTTCATCGAAAAAAACGAATAATAAAATAAAATTAAATATGATTGTTCGTATATTATCCGGATCGTAATCTGAAACCCTTGCTTGAATCCTATCTAAAAATCAAGTAAGATAAATAATGAATGACAATTCAGAAAATTATCATTTTTAACTGGAGGGTTGATTATGAGAAAAAAAATCCCAAAAAGCTGGTGGGAGCAGTTAAGGCTTCCAGTCATTTCTGCTCCAATGTTTTTAGTTTCGGGTCCTGAATTGGTGAAAAATTGTTGTTTGAATGGCATTATTGGAGCCTTTCCGGCACCGAATGCAAGGCCAATTGAAGTACTGGATCAGTGGATGGGGCAATTAAATGCTGAATTAGAGGCGGCAAGGACAAATGATCCAGAACGAAAAATAGCACCATGGGCGATGAACATGGTTGTCCATCGTTCGTACAGCCGTTTGCAGGAAGAGCTTGCATTGATTGAAAAACATCAGCCGCAATTGGTTATTACGTCATTGGGAAGTCCTAGAGCGGTTGTTGAGATTGTTCATCAATATGGGGGACTTGTATTCTCGGATGTGAGCGATCTTACGTTTGCAAAAAAAGCCGCTGAAACAGGAGTGGACGGGCTGATCCTTGTTGCCAGTGGTGCAGGAGGGCATGCCGGCCAAATTAACGGATTTGCGTTTGTCGACATAATCAGAGATTTTTGGGATGGGATTATTGTTCTCGCTGGGTCGATTTCAACGGGGAAAAGCATTTTGGCTGCCCAAGCAGCGGGAGCAGATCTTGCATATATGGGGACTCGTTTTATTGTTGCCAAAGAGAGTATGGCGAAGGATGAGTATCGGCAAATGCTAATCAATGCGACCCAGGAAGATATTCTGTTAACGGATGCTTTTTCAGGTGTAAAAGCGAATATGCTGATTCCAAGCATCAAAAAAGCTGGCTTGGATCCGGAAAAATTAGTAAAAAAAGAAAAAGTTGATTTTGATCACATGCAAAAAGAAAACAATGCAAGAGCATGGCGTGATATATGGTCTGCCGGTCATGGGGTGGGTGCGATCCATGAAATTCAATCCGTTTCTGAGATTGTCAACCAATTGGAATCAGAGTATTGCGAGGCACTTCGTAACGTAAATCAGAATGTTGAGAAACTTTCAGGGCTAAGATTAGAAGAATTGTAAGCGTTTTAAAACAGTCTGTTAGTGTGTTGTAAAACCATCATCACCAGGAGCTGCGGGGAATACATTGAAATTTTATCGTCAACAGATGGCAGAAACAGAATATGATAAAGATGAACAATAATGGAGGTGGCTCGGGTGGCGGTTGTAAAAGCAAGAGAAACGGATGTGAATTTGTTGGCAAGATTACTGCGGGCGGAGGCGGAAGGCGAAGGAACACTTGGAATGCTGTTGGTCGGAAATGTTGGCATCAATCGGATCCGGGCCAATTGTTCCGACTTTAAAGGGCTTCGCACGATTCCGCAAATGATCTACCAGCCGCACGCGTTTGAAGCGGTAACGAAGGGCTATTTTTATCAGCGGGCAAGAGAAAAGGAGAAGCGCTTAGCACGAAAGTCAATTAATGGCGAACGCTATTGGCCAGCTAAATACAGTTTGTGGTATTTCAGGCCGCCGGGCAATTGCCCGTCTACATGGTATAACCAGCCACTGGTTTCACGCTATAAGCTGCACTGCTTTTATGAGCCAACCGCGGAAACTTGTCAAAATGTCTATAATACTTTCTAATCCTTTTAAAAAGAGTCGTCAGTTGCTGCGGCTCTATTTTAATGACTTTTCTGAAATGGGCTTTGTGCTTATAATGGATGGGAAGGCTAGAAAGGGTGGAATCTGTGGCAATTTTTTATTTTTCAGGGCTTGAGCTTGTGCTTCTCGGGTTGATAACGATTGCTGGGGTACTATTATCGGTGATGTTTGACTTTCCTCTTGTCATTGGTTTTTTTCCTGGCTATTTTATTTTAGCAGTGCTTTCCTTCCGTAAAGGAGTTTCTGTTAGTGAAATCCTTAAAATTAGTTTTCGCGGTATCCAAAAAACGAAAATTGTCATTATGATCCTGTTTCTTGTTAGCTTTATCCTCCCTTCCTGGGATTTAGCGGGAACTATCAACCAAATGGTTGCGCTTGCCATTCAATGGATCACACCAAAGCATTTTCTCGTTTTTTCGTTTATCGCAGCAGGTATCTTTTCGATGATTCTCGGTACCTCAATTGGTACATTAAGTTCGATTGGAATACCCATCATCGGGACGGCTGTGATTTTGCATATTCCGTTGGCGGCTGCAGCCGGCGCAGTTGTCTCTGGCGCGTTTGTTGGTGACCGTACCTCACCATTTTCGAGTTCGCACCAACTATTGGCAAGTACGGTCGAGCTTCCAGTTAAACAGCAATTCAAGGCAATGCTGATAACGACCCTTTTAGCAGGAGTAGGTGCGATTATTTTTTATAGTGTTCTTGATTACTATAATGCTTCATCAAGTGCTGTTTCTCTTAGCAGGAGCCAACCGCTCACCATATCGTTTATAAAATTAATTCCTCCATTGGTTTTAATCGCGTTTGTAATGTTCCGGGTAACCATCGTATACGCTTTTCTCTCCAGTATACTGTCTGCTGGCGTAATTGCATTAATCAGCGGGACAGGAGGTCTAAAAATAGCATACACCTTTTGGTATGGCATTGAAGGGCTTGGCGGCGGTTTGCTTCACATGTATCAATTGTTGCTTTTTCTCGCATTAGCCGGGGCATTTAATGGACTGCTAGAAGAACTGAATGTTATTCAGCCGATATTAAACCAGTGGCTGAGCTCATCGCGATCTTTTGTCAGCGATACATTGAAAATAATGGCGGCGACATTACTGATCAGCATGGTTGCCGCAAACCAAACATTGCCCATCATCTTAACGGGTAGATCGTTTTTACCTGTCTGGAAAAGAAAGTATGGAAACGCTGAAATCGCCAGAGTTATGGCAGATTCAACGATGCTATTCCCAGGAATGATTCCCTGGTCCGTGCTTGCCATTATGAGCAGCACGATCGTTGGTGTACCACTGCTTAACTATCTTCCCTATGCTGTTTTTCTTTGGGGGTTACCTTTGTTGACTTTTGCAGTATCTTTCTATAAACAATTGAAACAGCGTCGGAAACCGACAGCTACTGCCGCGTGAAAAGGATCATTTTAATCCGAACATTTTTTTGAAAATCAAGGAACGGAATCAAGAGAACGAGTAAGGTGCTAAATGGCTTTGAACGGATGGACGGGTTGCAATAATAGAGCGCGATTTAGCTGTATGAACACGAAACGAAAGGCATTGCATGAGGATATATGCAATGCCTTTCGTTTACTACGGTTCAAATTTCCGCTTGTAATGTGACAGGGCAAGCAATGGGAAGATGTAACGATAGCTGTGATAGTGAATGTAAAATGCACCTGCCATTGCTTGGCCTTTCGGATAGTCTGTTGTCCAATCATGCTTTTGCAGGTTGTTTAACAAATAGGCGATCCCATTTTTGATTTTTAAGTCAGGTTGTTGTGCTACAGCAATAAGTGCATCAAGCGCCCATGCCGTATGGGTCAATGTGCTTTCCCGAAGCGGTACGTATCTTTTTTGTTGATCACTCAGACAAGATTCACCCCAGCCCCCGTCTGAGTTTTGTTTAGAACGCAGCCAATTAATCGCTTTTTGAATGGAAGAATGGCTTGCTGGCACGCCGACTGCCCGCATTCCGGTAACTGCAGCCCATGTTCCGTAGAGGTAGCAAATCCCCCATCTGCCATACCAGGAGCCATCTTCTTCCTGATGGTCAATCAGCCAGCGAATGCTATCTTTGATTAATTGATGGGTTCTCGGAATCGTGGTATAGAGACCAAAAAACTCGAGCGTTCGTCCTGTTAAATCCGCGCTGGGAGGATCATTGAACATAAATTCTCCTTTTTCTAGCGGCAGCAGGGAATACCAAATATGATCGGTGTTTTTTTCAAAACTAGGCCAGCCGCCATCATTGTTTTGCATCGTCATAAGCCAGTTTAGCCCTCTGTTCCACGCCTCCTTACTTTTGGGGTGTGTTGGCACTTCTCGAGCCAGCGCACGCAATGATGCGGTCGTGTCATCGATATCTGGATTGATCGTATTGACATTGGAAAATCCCCAGCCGCCAGGCAGGCTGGCAGGATTGTGGATCACCCAATCACCAAACTTTTCATGTTGATGTTCCCGAAGAAATTGATTGGCTCGCTTAATCGTATGATCTTCCGGGGAGACTCCTGCCTCCTGTAGAGAAAAGCTAATTAACGATGTGTTCCAAACGCCAGCCGTTGTGTACTGCATATGGGGCAGCCCGTCAATATCTGCTTTCATTGCTTTCAGACCATTGACTGCATTGGTGATCACGGCATCGTCTTTTTTATAGCCTAGCGCCAATAAAGCGAAGATCATTAAAAAGGTGGAACTGAAATAGCTGTAGAGGGTACCATCAGGTTCGATATGGTCCAGCATATATTTTTTTGTTCGTTCAATTGCCAATCCATGAAGCTGCCCTGGCAGGCCGATTAATTGCTTGACGCCAGCTTCCATTGCAGAAAAAACGGATTCCAGTTCCGGCACTCTTGCCCAGTTATCGACTCTCTGTTGTTGTAAAAATAAATCGGATAAATCGGGTTTATTTTTATCCACTAAGGTGAATTTTTTATCGGCAACAATCAGGATCGGCGCAAGGTTCGCTCTTCCAAATACAGAAAACTCATAAAAATTGATTGGGAACGAAAGTGGAAGCAACACAATTTCGATCGGGATTGGGAAAAATGCCGGCCAATGATAGTGTCCAGTCAAAGCAAGCATTGTTTTTGTAAACATGCTCGCTTTTTCGCCACCTCCGTTTGTTAAAATAAAGTTTTTCGAAAGTTGCAGCCGTTTATCCTCTTTGGAAAAATAGCCGGAATAGAGAAGACTGTAATACGCCTCAATCGTCGCACTAACGTTTCCAGAAGGTTCATCATAAAATAGCTTCCATGAGCCATCTTTTTCTTGATTGTTGATAATTCTCTGTACGAGATCTTTAATTAATTGTTCATCATGTAACTGCAATGTCCGTAATAAAATAATCATATACACATCCATTGCCAGTCCTGTTTCAAAAGGATAGTTCCATGAACCATCCCGGGATTGATCTTTCCGAAGCACATCGATGATCCAGTTGATTCCTTCCTGGGTGTTTTTCATAAACACTGCTCATCCTCTCAGATATGATCCTTTTACCCATTCATATTCCCAACAGGCTTGGATGAATTCGCTAAGAGCTGGGGGTGAGCACTATATTTTTCCGAAGTCGGGCAAGGAACCCAATCGATACCATTAAAAGCGAATTGAAAAAAAAAGGGAAATCGGAGAAAAAAGTTCCGTTGACGAGGGAAGAAGCGAGGGTGCTTCAAGAGATACGCAAAAAAACAGCTGAATTAAACAAAAATAATGTCACGAGGACACAAGCGTATTTCGATTTCTACCAGCGTCACCGAGAAATTCATTGGGCATTTTTGGGACATATGGTGTCTCGGAATGGCGGCTGGAATATGACCGATTTAAAAGGCGAATTGTTGATGCGCTTGCTGACAAGGGATGAAAAAGACTCGTTTTTTTTGTTTCTGGAACGGGGAAACTGGCTGATCTTTCAAGATGCCTATCCACAATTTTTGCTTTATGAGGAGAGTAAAAAAAGAAATAAGCCATTCTTTTATTTATGTCCATTTTTAAATATTTCTTTCTTTATGGAGGTCATTTGGGATTATTTTTGGAAAAAGCAGGATTTAGCTATTTTGACAGTTGCTTTGATTATGAATGAACAAAATTACTTGGAAAAGCGAGTGGTGCAAAACCCGGTTTTTCAAAAAAATGTGTTCAATACTCCGGAATTTAAACTGCAGGAGTTTTTTTCATTTAACCAAATTCTTTTTCCTTATCATAAAAATGATCAAGTCATGTTAGTGGGGCAAACATTGCGGCAATTTGGCTCATTGTCAGAACGGATCCAATTGGGAAAACGGTTATATTCGCTGCTGTTTCACGATCAAGAACGTTTACGAAATGTCGAAAATTGGGCCGCTGAGCACCCGCACACAGGATCAAGGAAAGATTACTGGCCGCATATTTTTCACCCGATTCGCGAGGGACTACCCGGAAAATATCAGCTTCATTTAAAAGCTTGTAAGCTTCGGCCCGGTGCAAGCCGAATTTACAGTCCGTATCTTGAATACGCCTGGAAAAATGTCGACCATCCTGAAGCAGAACCCGGTGACTGGTATGAAAATTGGCAAATTGCCGATATGTTGGATCTCGATCATGATGAAGTAAATGGAGAGATTGAAAATGAGTATTGTAAAACACTCGAAAGGCTTGAGCTTGCAGCGCTTGCCAAAAAAGCAATATCCATTCTTGAGTAAAAACATTCTCCCCGCGCTATTGTTTTCAGTCGTGCTTGGAACGTATCTTGATCTCTTTTTGGCCGAAAAGCAGCTGTACGTTTTCCCGAATCGGCCATTTCCTGAACTATTCCCGATAAATATTTTTTACACATTGGCAGCATTGCCGCTTTTAACAGCAATTTTTCTATTCTTCATGGAAAAATGGAACCGAATCGCTGTCCTCTTGATTGCCAGTTGGCTCATGCAAGTAATCGAGCAATTTGCTGAGCTACTGGGGCTTTTTCGCCATGCACACGAGTGGAGCCATACCAATACATTTATCGGTTCCTTGCTTTTTTTTGCAGCTGTACACACTTTTCACCGCTGGATCAACGAATGATTAAAACACAGTGCTTTTCATAATATGTTGAAAAATGGTATGATATAGACTGTTGATTCGACAGAAAAGGAGATGTTGCAAAGTGGCGAAAAAAGGATATATCGTAATGGAAAATGGAGATAAGATTGAGTTTGATTTATTTCCAAATGAAGCACCGGGAACCGTTGCCAATTTTGAGAAGTTAGCCAATGAAGGCTTTTACAATGGGGTTATTTTTCACCGGGTGATTCCTGGCTTTGTCAGCCAGGGAGGAGATCCGACCGGAACAGGAATGGGCGGACCAGGATATACGATCAAATGCGAAACAGCAGGAAATCCTCATAAACATCAGCCTGGCGCCTTCTCAATGGCACATGCCGGCAAGGATACAGGCGGGAGCCAGTTCTTTATTGTTCATGAATCCCAGCCGCATCTGGATGGGGTTCACACTGTTTTCGGCCAA
>JAKACS010000050.1 GCA_021821235.1 Bacillota bacterium | reverse complement strand
ATGGTCTTACAGAAATATTACGCAAAGAAAATTTTACTCGAGGTGTCATTGTTCGCCAGCAAAACGAAGAAGTACATATTGATATGTATATCATTGTCAGCTATGGGACTAAAATTTCGGAAGTCGCCCACAACGTTCAATCAAAGGTGAAATACACCCTCGACAAGACTGTCGGACTTGCCGTTGACTCGGTGAATATTTACGTACAGGGAGTTCGTGTAATGAACTCGTAGTGAGGAGGAAATTTTTGTGCCAATCACAGCACTTGATGGAATACGTTTTGCAGAAATGGTTATACAAGGAGCGAATCATTTAGCTGCCAATGCGCAGATGGTTGATGCATTAAACGTCTTCCCTGTTCCGGATGGAGATACTGGGACAAACATGAAATTATCGATTACTTCCGGTGCAAAGGAAGTACAAAACAATGTACAAGAACATATCGGCAAAGTAGGCGTTGCACTTTCGAAAGGGTTGCTGATGGGTGCACGCGGAAATTCAGGAGTAATTCTCTCGCAGCTTTTCCGTGGTTTTACAAAGTCAATTGAAAATAAGCCGGTTATTTCCGCAAGCGAATTTGCATTCGCGCTTGAAGCGGGGGTCGAGACCGCTTATAAAGCGGTAATGAAGCCTGTAGAGGGTACTATTTTAACAGTAGCAAAAGATGCAGCAAAAAAAGGTGTCCAGGCATCTGAAAAAACAGATGATATCATCGCAGTGATGGTAGAGGTTCTAAAGGAAGCGAAGGCCGCACTTAAACGGACACCTGAACTTTTGCCCGTTTTAAGGGAAGTGGGAGTCGTTGATAGCGGAGGCCAAGGCTTGGTTTTTGTTTATGAAGGATTCCTTGCAGAGTTAAAAGGCGAGAAGCTCCCGGATTCTCCGGATACGCTACCGAAGATGGAGGAACTCATCAATGCCGAACATCATAAGAACGTACAGAGCCATATCGATACAGAAGATATTGTTTACGGCTACTGTACCGAATTTATGGTCAAATTTGAAAAAGGCAAAATCATCAAAAGTCCTTTTAAAGAAGAAACTTTCCGGCAGGATCTTAGTAACCTGGGCGATTCTTTGCTGGTTGTTGCCGATGAAGAGCTTGTCAAAGTCCATGTTCACACTGAGGAGCCGGGAACAGCGTTAAGCTATGGCCAGCGCTATGGGAGCCTGATTAATATTAAAATTGAAAACATGCGCCAGCAGCATTCCAATATAGTCGGAATGACGCAAACACCGCTTGTGACTACAACAAAAGCAGCACAGAAAGAAAAAAAGGAATACGGCATTGTTGCAGTGTCTATGGGTTCGGGAATTGCCGAATTGTTTATCAGCATTGGCGCCGATAAAGTAATTGAAGGCGGCCAGACGATGAATCCGAGTACAGAAGAAATCGTCAAAGCAATCAAAGAAGTAAATGCGAAAAAAATCTTTATATTACCGAACAACAAAAACATCATTATGGCGGCAGAACAGGCGGCTGAAGTTTCGGAAGAAGAGGTGTATGTGGTTCCGTCTAAGACGGTTCCCCAAGGTCTTGCCGCTTTGCTGGCCTTTAACCCAGGTTCTTCAGCCGAGACCAATCAATCAGCGATGTTTGCGGCGATGAAAAATGTGAAATCCGGTCAAATCACTTTTGCGGTTCGCGATACGACGATTGATGGGCTTGAAATTGAAAAAGGTGACTTTATGGGAATCGCAGAGGGCAAGATTGTCGTTAAAGGAAAAGATAAACTACAAACGACCCAAGAGTTGCTTTCTGGGATGATTGATGACAATTCGGAAATTGTAACGATCATCCAAGGTGAAGACGTTTCAGATGAAGAAGTTCAGGTAATGGAACAGTTTGTCGCGGAGCAGTTTGAAAACGTCGAAGTGGAAACTCACAATGGCAGGCAGCCGCTCTACTCATTTATCTTTTCAATCGAATAATGAACGGCTAAAATAGAAGGGAGCAATCCCTTCTTTTTTTATGTATCAAATTTTTAGGGGAAACTGTGTCAATAGATGTTTTGATAAATTAAATGTTCTATTGGGGGAGAAGATCGGTGAAATTTAAAAGCGTAGTTGATAGTATCGGGCCGATTATGATTGGCCCTTCCAGTTCGCATACAGCTGGTGCAGCAAGAATCGGCAGGGTCACAAGAAGCTTGTTTGCTCGGGAGCCGAAGTGGGCCAATACATCATTAGCATTAAAAGAAACAGAAGAAGGAGGGTTGGCGGCAACTCCAACGGGTCAGGCATTAGCAGCAAAGATCTTTGGAATTCCGCTTCAGAAAAAGTGAATGAAAATCTTATGCAATCGGTGACTGTTATAAAAGGTATTGGCCAAGAGACAGCGGAAACGCTTGCCGAGATGAAAATCATAACGGTGCTCGATTTGCTTGAGTATTTCCCCTATCGTTTTGCAGATTATCGCTTGAAAGATCTTGCAGAGGTGACCCATGAAGAAAAAGTAACAGTTGAAGGGAAGGTTCACAGCGAACCTTCTCTTGTCTATTACGGCAAAAAAAGATCGCGGCTGACGCTTCGCCTGCTTGTTGGGAAATACTTAATTCAAGTCGTTTTTTTTAACCAGCCGTATTTAAAATCAAAGCTTGCGATCAACCAAACGATTACCGTTACCGGAAAATGGGATCAGCACAGGCAAACCATTTCGGGAAATGAGCTGCAGATCGGAGAAAACCAAAAAAAGAACGATTTTGAGCCGGTATATTTGCTGAAAGGGAAGCTTTCAATGAAGGGGATCCGCAAGTTTATTCAGCTTGCTTTTCATCAGTTCGGCCATTTGATTGAAGAAACTTTACCGGAATCACTTTTAAAAAAATACCGTCTTTACCATCGCCGTGATGCCCTAAGGGCGATGCACTTTCCACGCAGTCAGGAAGATGTAAAGCAGGCGCGGAGAAGGTTTGTCTATGAGGAATTTTTGCTCTTCCAGTTAAAAATGCAAGCCTTAAGAAAGTTTGAGCGCGAACATTCACCTGGATTGACACAAAAATACAATCTCACTCAAGTCAAAGGATTTATTCAATCCTTGCCATTTCCGCTCACCAATGCCCAAAAAAGGGTCGTCAATGAAATTCTGACTGATTTAAAATCACCTTTTCGGATGAATCGCCTGCTCCAGGGCGATGTCGGATCCGGAAAAACAGTTATTGCCGCTATTGGTCTTTATGCGAGCATTACCGCTGGGTTTCAAGGGGCCTTAATGGTGCCAACGGAAATTTTGGCTGAACAGCATGCATCATCATTGAAATCGTTGCTTCAGCCTTTTGACGTCAAGTGTGAGCTGTTGACAAGTTCCGTTAAAGGGAAAAAACGCCGGGAGATTCTTCAACAGCTCGAACAAGGGGAGATCGATCTCCTGATAGGCACCCATGCGCTGATCCAGGATGAGGTCATTTTTTCGAAGCTTGGTTTTGTCATCACAGATGAGCAACACCGTTTTGGAGTGGAACAACGACGTATACTAAGGGAAAAAGGAGAAAACCCCGATGTCCTGTTCATGACCGCAACTCCGATTCCAAGAACGCTTGCCATTACAGTGTTTGGAGAGATGGATGTTTCGATTATTGACGAAATGCCGGCAGGGAGAAAAACAATTGAAACGTATTGGGCCAAGCAGGAAATGCTTGAGCGTGTTCTTGCTTTTATGGAAAAGGAATTAAGGAAAGGACGGCAAGGGTATGTCATTTGCCCGCTTATTGAGGAGTCGGAGAAATTGGATGTGCAAAATGCGATCGATGTCTACACCATGCTGACAACCTATTTTCAAAACCGTTTTAAAGTAGGACTGATGCACGGTCGCTTAAGTGCTGAAGAGAAGGAAGCGGTTATGCGCGAATTTAGTTGCAATGCCGTGCAGGTGCTCGTTTCAACAACCGTTGTCGAAGTGGGTGTTAATGTTCCGAACGCTACCATCATGGTGATTTACGATGCCGAGCGTTTTGGACTTTCCCAGCTTCACCAGCTTCGCGGTCGTGTCGGTCGGGGAAGTGAGCAATCGTTTTGTATTTTGCTTGCCAACCCAAAATCAGAAAATGGCAAAGAGCGGATGCAGATTATGACGGAAACGAACGATGGTTTTGTGTTAAGTGAAAAGGACTTAGAGCTAAGGGGGCCTGGAGATTTTTTTGGGAAAAAACAAAGCGGTGTTCCAGAGTTTAAGGTGGCGGATATGGTGCATGATTACCGCGCACTTGAGACAGCTAGAAGCGATGCGGTATTGTTCATTCAATCAGCGGAATTTTGGCATGCAGCAGAATTCCAAACACTTCGCTCCGAACTCGAAGCATCCGGAGTCCTAGAAGGAGAAAAATTTGACTAGCAAAATTGTCCATTGTTTTAAAAGTAATGGTTGCAATCTGAGTAAGTAGATTTTATACTACTATTAGTACCTAGTCATAAGATCTCGGATGGTGTTTTAATTGAGAATCGCAAAGAAGGAACGTCAGAAGCTGTTAACATCTACTATAAAAGAGAATCCATTTATCACTGATGAAGAGCTGGCGGAAAAATTTGAGGTTAGTGTGCAAACGATCCGGCTTGACCGCCTGGAACTGTCGATTCCGGAATTACGCGAGAGGATCAAAAATGTTGCGGAAAAGCGATTTGAAGATGAAGTCCGCTCACTTCCGCTTGAAGAAGTCATCGGTGAAATCATTGATATGAATTTAGATAAAAGCGCGATTTCTATTTTTGATGTCAAGGAGGAGCATGTTTTTAAACGTAACAAGATTGCCCGCGGACATCATCTTTTTGCCCAAGCCAACTCCTTGGCCGTTGCTGTCATCAATGATGAATTGGCGCTGACAGCCAAAGCAAACATTCAATTTATCCGATCGGTCAACCAAGACGAACGGGTGATTGCAAAAGCAAAAGTAAGAAAAATCGACGCCGATCATGGCAGAACATTTGTCGATGTTCAAAGTTTCGTCAATAATGAACTTGTTTTTCAAGGAGAATTTGAAATGTACCGCCCATAAGTACAGAAAATGCTGGGATAAAGGCGGAAACCATTTTGTTAAAGGATGAACAATATGAAAATAGCAATAGATGCAATGGGCGGCGATCATGCCCCAAAAGAAATCGTCCATGGTGCCATGAAAGCAGTGGAGATTTTCGCGGATCTACAAATTGTCCTTGTCGGTGACGAAGCGAAAATATTCGAGAGTTTGCAAAAAACGAACCGGATTTCAGTCATCCATACGGATGAAGTCATTTTAGGAACAGATGAGCCGGTGCGAGCCGTCCGCCGAAAAAAGAATGCTTCGATGGTTCTGGCTGCCCGACAGGTTGCCGACGGTTTGGCAGATGCATGCATTTCCGCAGGCAATACAGGGGCACTGATGGCGGCCGGTCTGTTTGTTATCGGACGGATTGAAGGAATTGAAAGACCAGCACTTGCACCAACACTGCCAACGATCGGCGGCGAAGGCTTTTTGCTACTTGACGTCGGCGCAAATGCCGATGCCAAGCCAGAGCACTTGCTACAATACGCGATTATGGGCTCGATCTACAGCAGCAAGGTAAGAGGCATTGAAAAACCGCGCATCGGCCTTTTAAATATTGGAACAGAAGAGAAAAAAGGCAATGAATTAACGAAAGAAGCGTTCCAGCAATTGAAAGAAGCTCCGATCCATTTCATCGGAAATGTCGAAGCTCGGGATTTGCTTGAAGGAACAGCCGATGTGGTGGTAACCGACGGCTTTACAGGCAATATGGTTTTAAAAACGATTGAAGGCACAGCATTATCAACGTTTAAAATGCTGAAATCGGCTCTAACCAGCAGCTTCAAAAGCAAGTTGGCGGCAGCCGTCTTAAAACCCGATCTCATCCGCTTAAAATCCAAAATGGATTACTCAGAGTATGGCGGCGCAGGCCTGTTTGGACTAAAGGCGCCGGTTATTAAAGCGCATGGTTCATCAAATGACAAAGCAATAGTTAGCGCCATTCGGCAAACAAGGGAAATGGTTGAAAAAGAAGTGATTGAACAAATGAAGCTGACCATTGAAGAAGCGGGCAAAACAGGGGAATAATTTACTTAAAAGAGGTGTTGAAATGGGTAAAATTGCTTTTGTTTTTCCGGGACAAGGTTCCCAAACGGTAGGAATGGGGAAAAGTCTTGCAGACCATCATTTAGCTGTCCAAGCCTATTTTCACAAAGCGGACGAAACGTTAAAGCTTCCGCTGAGCAAGCTAATCTTTGAAGGGCCTCAGGAAGAACTGACACTGACCGCAAATGCACAGCCAGCATTGCTGACAACAAGCATTGCCGTGCTCGAATTTTTCCGTACAGCTGGCATTCAGCCTGATTATGTCGCCGGCCACAGTCTTGGAGAATATACGGCCCTCGTTGCAGCTGGAGCGCTAACTTTTGAGGAAGGAGTATACCTCGTCCGCCGCCGTGGGGAGTTTATGGAAAAGGCTGTTCCAAATGGTGAAGGAACGATGGCAGCGATCCTCGGTCTTGAACGTCAGGCGTTAACGGAAGTTACCAATGAAGTAACCGCAGACGGGTATCCGGTTCAGCTGGCCAATCTTAATTGCCCTGGGCAAATTGTCATTTCCGGAGCGGCAAAAGGCGTCGAATTAGCAGGGGAAAAGGCAAAAGAAAGAGGGGCGAAACGAGTCATTCCTCTCGTTGTCAGCGGACCATTTCATTCTTCGTTAATGAAACCGGCTGCGAGCCAATTGCAAGCTGAATTGGCTCAAATCGAAATGAAAAATGCAGCAATTCCAGTGGTTGCTAATGTTTCGGCAGAGCCAATGAGCGATGCTTCGGAAATTAAAGAAAAACTAATTGAACAGCTTTACTCGCCTGTTTTATGGGAAGATTCAGTGCGAAAAATGCTGGAATTGGGTGTCGATACGTTCATTGAAATCGGTCCAGGCAAAGTCCTTTCCGGATTAATTAAAAAAGTCGATCGGACTGCAAAAACGTATTCTGTTTCAGATGAGGAAACCGCCCAAGCTGTTATCGAAGCGTTGAAGGAGGAGAATCGATGAATTTAGCGGGAAAATCGGCGCTTGTTACGGGTGCTTCAAGAGGAATCGGCCGGGAAATTGCCCTTGAGCTTGCAAGACAAGGGGCAGATGTAGCGGTCAATTTTGCTGGAAGCGAGGCAAAGGCAAATGAGGTTGTCGATGAAATAATAGCAATGGGCAGACGTTCATTTGCGGTAAAATGCGATGTTTCAAATGCTGAAGAAGTTACCTCAATGGTGAAAGAAACGATTGATCAATTTGGCAAACTGGATATTCTTATTAACAATGCAGGGATTACAAAAGATAATTTAATCATGCGGATGAAAGAGGAAGAATGGGATGAAGTCCTAAACATCAACCTAAAAGGGGTTTTCCTTTGCACAAAAGCAGTAACAAGACAAATGATGAAACAGCGCTCAGGACGAATTATTAATATTGCCTCTATCGTTGGGGTCAGCGGCAATCCGGGGCAGGCGAATTATGTTGCCGCAAAAGCAGGCGTGATCGGACTGACGAAAACAACAGCAAAAGAATTGGCAGCGAGAAATATTACGGTTAACGCAATAGCTCCCGGATTCATTACCACCGATATGACCGATAAATTATCGGAAGAAGTGAAATCGGAAATGTTAAAGCAAATTCCTTTGACCCGTTTTGGAGAACCTAAAGATATTGCTAAAGCCGCCGCGTTTCTCGCCTCAAGCGACAGCGCTTATATGACAGGTCAGACGCTTCATATTGATGGTGGTATGATCATGTAAATCGAACAGTAAGAGATTTTTTTTGCAATACATTTATTATTTTCCTGAAATACTCTATAATAGCTTGAGGGGAGGTGAACAAGCATGGCAGATGTATTAGAACGTGTAACGAAGATTATCGTTGACCGTTTAGGGGTTGACGAATCGCAAATAACACCTGAAGCTTCGTTTAAAGATGATCTTGGCGCCGATTCCCTTGATGTCGTTGAACTAGTAATGGAATTGGAAGATGAGTTCGATATGGAAATTTCTGACGATGATGCTGAAAAAATCACTACTGTTGGTGATGCTGTTAATTACATAAATAGCAAAAAGTAATCGCCTGAATTTCTTTGCAAAGCTCCGTTTTCAAACGGAGCTTTCTTCTGTATTATAAACAATGATGGATTTTTAATTGCTTTAAAGAATAACTGCAAGGTGGAGACGATATGCGGAAAAAAGAAAAGGAATATGACATGCGCACTCATCGTTTAAAGGGAATTTTATTTAAAAACTTCCAGCAATCCAACGGGATTTCATTTGCCGATGAGAAGCTGTTAATACAAGCATTTACTCATTCATCCTATGTGAATGAGCATCGAAGAAAGCCTTATGAAGACAATGAAAGGCTTGAATTTTTAGGGGATGCTGTCTTGGAGCTCACCGTTTCCCAATTCCTTTTCAAAAAATATCCAATGATGAGCGAAGGAGAATTAACAAAGCTTAGAGCTGCGATTGTTTGTGAACCTTCCCTTGTTTCATTCGCCGATGAACTTGGGTTTAGTCAATATATCTTGCTCGGTAAAGGTGAAGAGCTGACAGGAGGAAGAGAACGCCCGGCATTGCTCGCCGATGTATTCGAGGCGTTTATTGGTGCGCTTTATTTGGATAAGGGAATTGATAAAGTAATTGAGTTTCTTGAAAAGGTCGTTTTTCCTAAAATTAATGCGGGTGCTTTTTCTCATGTGATGGATTTCAAAAGCCAATTGCAAGAGCTTGTGCAACGAGACGGAATCGGAGCGATTGAATACCGGGTTCTTCAGGAAAAAGGGCCGGCGCATAACCGGGAGTTTGTTTCCCGTGTCTCATTAAATGGAGAAGAACTCGGAATCGGTACAGGTAAATCGAAAAAAGAGGCGGAACAGCACGCCGCCCAAAAGGCCCTAGAAAAATTAAAAGCCAATCCCGGTGAATAACCAACTGCTTCCTGAGCGAATGTGGCGGATTCAATACGCGAAGTAATCAGAAATAAACAAAGCCCGGTTTGGGAGGCGATACGATGTTTTTAAAACAATTGGATGTTATTGGTTTTAAATCATTTGCTGAGCGGATCAGCGTCGATTTTGTCAAAGGGGTAACCGCTGTGGTCGGTCCAAATGGAAGCGGAAAAAGCAATATAACGGATGCGATTCGCTGGGTATTGGGCGAGCAGTCGGCAAAATCACTTCGCGGCACAAAAATGGAGGACATTATTTTTGCCGGTAGCGACTCGCGTAAACCGTTGAACTTTGCCGAAGTGACCCTCACTTTGAACAATGAGGATCAAGGCCTTGCAATCGAATACAACGAGGTCAGTGTCACCCGCAGAGTATTCCGCTCCGGTGAAAGCGAATTTTTGATCAATAAACAGCCATGCAGATTGAAAGATATTATTGAATTATTTATGGACTCAGGTCTTGGCAGAGAAGCCTTTTCAATTATCAGTCAGGGGAAAGTAGAAGAAATTTTGAACAGCAAGGCAGAGGAACGCCGGACGATTTTTGAAGAAGCAGCTGGCGTGCTGAAGTATAAAAATCGCAAGAAAAAGGCGGAAGGAAAGCTTTACGAAACCAAAGAGAACTTAAACAGGGTCAACGATATCCTGCACGAACTCGAAGGGCAAGTAGAGCCGCTGAAAA
The DNA here is from genome assembly GCA_021821235.1 of Bacillota bacterium. Next base: position 1,414 of record JAKACS010000050.1, on the reverse strand, counting down.
TTCAGGCTTCGATTGCAAGAGATTATTTGCAGAAAAAAGACGAGCTTGAGAAAATCGAAGTGGCCTTGACCGTTTATGAAATTGAAGACTTGCATTCGAAATGGGAGCAGTTGTCAAAACAGCTTGAAGGCGATAAGCAGGAAGAAATCAAACTCTCTGCAGAACTGCAAAAGCGGGAAGCACATATTGAAGAAACAAGAGACCATATAACTGCTCTTGATGAATCGATTCAGGACCTGCAAAACGTTCTCCTCCATGCGAGCGAAGAACTTGAAAAGCTGGAAGGCCGAAAAGAAGTACTCAAGGAGCGGAAAAAGAACGCATCGCAAAATAAAGCTCAGCTGGAGCAAGCAATCGCCGAACTAACTGAAAAAATCAGTTTTCTGATGGATAAACGCACGGAGCAGGCAGCTGCGGTTGAACGGCTTGGGCAAGAAGCCGAAACACTTCAAGCAGAATTAAAAGAAAGGCAAGAAAAACTTGCATTGTTTGCTGAAAATATTGACGAGAAGATTGAATCGTTAAAAAGTGAATATATCGAGAAATTAAATGAACAGGCGAGTGCAAACAACGAGTGGAAAAATATTGAACAACAGCTTGAATTGCAGGAACGTAAACACGGTAAACTTGCGGATGACAATCGGAAATACCTCGCCAATCGTGAACATGTAACAGCAAAGAAAACGTCGATTCAATCAGCCTTCACCAAAACACAAGAGCAACTAGACGAGCAAGTACAGGCATTTCGAAACCACCAGCACAATTTGGAGACGGTAAAAAACAACTACCAGAAACAAGAGAAAACCTTGTATCAAGCATACCAATTCCTCCAGCAGGCCAAATCACGTAAAGAAATGCTTGAGGAAATGGAAGAAGACTATTCTGGGTTTTTTCAAGGTGTAAAGGAAGTGTTAAAAGCCCGCGGAAAGCAGCTGACAGGGATCGAAGGGGCAGTTGCCGAACTTATTGAGGTGCCGAAATCATATGAAACAGCGATTGAAACAGCTCTTGGTGGCGCCTTGCAGCATATTGTTGTTGATTCTGAGCAAAACGCAAGGAAGGCGATTCACTATTTAAAGCAGCATTCGTTTGGCCGAGCAACTTTTTTGCCGATGAATGTAATGAAAGGAAGAACGCTGACTTTGGCCCAGCTAGAATTGATTCAAGCCCACCCGGCTTTTGTTGGGACAGGTGCGAGCTTGATCAAGTATGCTCGCCAATACACGGAAATCATCAATAATTTGCTCGGAAATGTCGTGATTACAAAGGACTTAAAGGGGGCGAATGAATTAGCCAAGCTCTTGCAATACCGCTTGCGCCTTGTGACCCTTGACGGGGATGTGGTCAATCCAGGCGGTTCGATGACCGGAGGTGCTGTAAAGCAAAAGGCTTCATCTCTTCTTTCAAGAAAAAG
>JAKACS010000049.1 GCA_021821235.1 Bacillota bacterium | reverse complement strand
CAAATTCGATCCTCATTAATCACCAAAAGGTCCCCTTCTCTTTTTGATAGAATATTTGTTTTATTTTAAAAAATTTTGATAACTTTTTCTTTGTTTAAATACACAAAGTTTTCGCAAATTTTTTGTGCATATTTTACAATATACAATTAAAAGAAAGATTTTACCCAAAATAATCAGCTAATTGGTTCATTTTTTGTTAAAATAAACAAAAGAAATTTAATTTTTTGTATTTTAAACAATATTCGCCAGGAGGGTTTTTAATGAATGAACCATTAAGCCATCGCCAATTGCAATCATTGATCCAGGTTTCAAACGTTTTAAATTCTTCGCTGGATATTGATACAATTATGAATGCGATCATGGTGCAGACCGTTTCCGTTATCGATGCAGCAGACGGCGGTGCACTGTTCATTTTTGATAAAGAAACCGGCTTTTTGACAGCCAAAGCAGATAGCCGTTTCAAGTCTGATATTCTCAAAAGCATCAAGCTCAGGCCCGGGGAATCAATGACAGGTATGGCTTTTTCCGCTAGGCAATGTTTGATATTCCCTAACCGGGAAGAGGTGGAAAAAGCAAATGAAACCTTGTCAGAGACGAATCGGAAATTAATGGTTGACTCGATTCCGACCATTCCGTATTCAACGATATGCGCGCCTATTTTTTTAAAAGAGGAATGCATCGGTGTGATTGTACTCGATTCGTTTGATCCGTCTCTTCACTTTATTAATGAAGATATTAATCTCTTAAAAGCCATTGCCCATCAGGCAGCTGTTGCACTTGAAAAGGCCAGCCTTTATCTTGAACAGGAAAAGACGGTGAAGCAATTAAAATTGTTGAACGATACGATTTCAAAGCAAAATGAGTGGCTTTCACGCTCTGTTGAAATTCATAACAGTTTAGCAACCCTTGTTTTGAACGGTGAAGGTCTTGACTCGATTATCCGCTATTTGCGCAAAAAAATCGGTCGTCCTATTATACTGGTTGATGATCTTGGTGAATTGATTTTCTATACCGATCAATCGATGCTTTCAAGCGAAATTTTGTCGGCTATTAAAACGAAAGCTGTTGAATCGATGGGGATAGTAAAGCTCCCGCGGCAAGTGTTTGAACTGTCGTTCGATCAAAAGCCGCTAAAGATAACCATTTTGCCGATCGGCACAAAACCAAATTTGTTTGGTTCATTGGTCATTGCTGAAAGTATTGAAATGAATGATGTCGACATTACAGCCTTGGAGCATGCCTGCACTGTCATTTCATTGGAAATGATGAAAGAACAGGCGGTTTTCGAAGCAGAGGAACGAATGAATGGCGAGTTAATTGAAGCGCTTTCTGCTGGGAAAATCGATAGCAAGCTCCTCCAACGGGGCAAGCAGCACCAGTTTGAGCAAGAAGCGCTTTATATGTCGATGATTCTTCAGCTTGATGAACAAGAACAGACGCAAAAGCAGACAAGCATGGTCCGACACTTGGTAAATATGGCAAACCGTGTTTTTTTGAAAAACTTTGCAAAAGGGCTTGCCATCCGCCATCACGATCAAGTAATTATTCTGCTTTCATTTCAGCAAAAGGTATCGACCACTTATGTCAATTTACAAATAAAAGAGCTCATTGAACGGTTTCAACATGAGATCGCCTTAAAAAACTGGGGAACAAGCGTTTCCTTTGGTATTGGTCGGATTCATTCAGGACTCGCCAAAGTCACAAAAAGCTTGCAGGAAGCAGGAAAATGTTTGCAGTTTATTCACAGCTACAATCAATCGAAAGCCGTCATTCATTACCAAGAATTAGGGGTTCAGCGCCTGCTTCTGCAAAATTCGGAAGAAGAATTGATCGACTTTATTTTTGAAATTTTGGGACCTGTTATCGAATATGATCAAAACCGGAAGGGTGAGCTCCTCGCCACTTTATTCACTTATTTGCACCATAATCAAAATAGCAAGGCAGCAGCAGAATCGATCCCAATCCATTTCAATACGTTGACCTACAGGCTGAAAAAAATTGAACAGCTGCTCGGAATTGATTTGGCGGACAATCAGCAATTTTTAAATGTCCAACTCGCTGCCAACCTGGTTCCGCTTTTTAAGGACAAGCTTCCAGTTTTATAAATTCAGCTAAACAGAATCCTCCCATTTTCCAGTGGTTTCTTGGAAACTGGGAGGATTGGTTTAAATTATTTCACCTTGATCGGAACAATTTTCCCGTTTTCAACTGAAGCAACGATCAGTTCTGAATCAAAGCCGCCATCTGCCCCAATCTTTTGAATGTTATACACCTTTTTATCGTTAGGCAGTTTATCAATTCCATCCTGCATATGCGCGCGGATTTTTTCAGGATCATCAACTGATCCGGCTGCTTGCATGGCTCCGACAAAAATATTCATCGCAATATAGTTCAAGCCTGCTTCAGAACCCGGATCTTCTTTGTATTTTTCACGATATTTTTTAACAAATTCTGGAACAGCTGGAGCATCTGAATCAACTAGTGGCATGACTCCAATGGAACCGTTTAAAACATCGTATGTCCCGGTAACCTTTTTCATTTCATCAAGCTTCGCCTGGTCCATAATGACAAAGCCACCCTTGAAACCAAGTTCGCGCGCCTGCTTCGCCACTTTTGCCGTCGGCTCGGATGCACCGCCGATGAATAAAACGTCAGGCTTTTCCTTTAAAGCATTCGTCACAATTGTAAAGAAATCCGTGTCTTTTGTAAAATCAATCGACGAATTGTAGACAATTGATCCGCCCTGCTTTTCCCAATACGTTTTAAGTTTTGCTGACCAGTCTTTGCCATATTGGGAGGATGTTGGCAAGAAAGCAATCTTTTTCCCGAACTTACTCATTGCATAGTCGGTAAACGGTTTTAAGTATCCGTCATACCGCGGCGGAATCCGAACAGTCAGCTTATTGCCAACTTCGGTCACTTTCGGTTCGCTTGTGTATGCACCAATAATAAATTTTTGCTGTTGGTTAAAAACTTGCATCGCAAATACTCCGCCGCTGTGCGGTGTAAAAATGATCGGTGTTTTGTTTTCTTGAAGAAGCCTTTTGGCATTGGCTCCCGTTTCGTTCGGTAAGTATTTATCATCTAGCGAGACGATATTTAATTTATATTTTTTCCCATTTACTTCAAAGCCGCCGCTATTATTAATCTCCTCAGCAGCCATTTTAACCCCGTTCAATGTACGCTCTCCGTAGAAAGCAGCAGGTCCGCTTAACGGTCCGCTGTACCCGATGTTGACAACCCCTTCTCCGCCTTTAGTTTCATTGCTGCCTGAGGAACTTGTTGTTTTCGATGTTCCGCTGCAGGCAGCCAAACCTAAAAATAAAACAAAGATTACTCCAATTAGAAACGTTTTTTTCATTCAAAGTCCCCCTTTGTTATTTCAATATTCTGAATGTTATAAAGATAAATTTCCTTGCAACACCCCCTTTACCAACTAAACTTCTAAGCACCGATATAAGCTTTGCGGACATCATCGTTTGCAAATAATTGTTCAGAAGTTCCCTCCAGAACGACAGAGCCATTTTCAAATACATAGCCTTTATTGGCAATTTTTAGCGCTGCATTCGCATTTTGTTCCGCAAGAAGGATCGTTGTCCCCTCTTGGTTGATTCGCTGGATAACTTCAAACATCTGTTCAACAATCAAAGGTGCAAGCCCAATTGAAGGTTCATCAAGCATTACTAGTTCCGGTTTCGACATCAATGCCCGGCCGATCGCAAGCATTTGCTGCTGCCCGCCGCTCAACGAACCAGCGGCATCATGCCGCTTTTCTTTTAATATCGGAAACAATTCATACACGTGTTCAATCGATTGCCTGATTTCTTCCTTTTTCCGTCTGTGGATATATGCGCCCATTTTCAAGTTTTCCTGAACAGTCATTGCTGAAAAAAGCTTCCGGCCTTCTGGGCATTGAACAATTCCCAGCTGAACAATCCGGTCGGCTGTCCGCTTTTTCAACGACTCGCCATTAAACAAAATATCCCCGTTTGTCAGTTTGCCAAGACCGCTGATTGCCCGGAAAGTAGTGCTTTTTCCCGCACCATTCGAACCGAGCAGCACAACAATTTCCCCCTTTTCCACTTCGATATTGACGTTTTTGATTGCGGTAAAGCTGCCATAGTTCACTGAGACATCCGATAGTTTAAGCAATCGCGCTCCCTCCTAAGTAAGCTTTAATCACTGCTGGATTGTTGCGGATTTCTTCCGGCGTTCCTTCTGCAATTTTTTCTCCATAATTTAAGACCATGATTTTATCAGCCAGCTTCATAATCATCTGCATTTTATGCTCAATCAAGCAAACGGTAATTCCTTTTTTCACCATTTTCTGCATCAATGCTGCAAGGCCTTCCGTTTCATCGGGATTGACCCCTGCTGCCGGTTCATCGAGGAAAACAATTTCCGGATCGGTCGCAAGCGCGAGCGCAAATGCCGTTCGTTTTTTCTCCTCCTGGGTTAGACTCGCGACTTCTTTGTCAGCGACCTTTTGCAAATCGACAAATTCAATCATTTCAAATGCCTTCTCACGGCATTGCTTTTCTTCTCGTTTGTGTCTTGCCGTTCGAAAAATGGCATCGAGCAAATTTGATTTCGTTCGCAGTCGGTGTCCGATCATGACATTATCAAGTACGGTTGATTGTTCGAATAGATTCGTTGTCTGAAACGTTCGTGCAATTCCGAGCTCAGCGATTTTATTTGCCGGCATTTTCGCAATATCGACCCCTTTAAAAAGAACTTCTCCGGAGGTAGGTTGATGAAAGCCGCTGATCAAATTGAAAAAGGTTGATTTTCCAGCACCATTTGGGCCAATAATGGCATTGATTTTTCCTTTTTCGATTGAAAAATCAACGTGATTCACCGCGGTCAAACCGCCAAAACGTTTTGTCAGTTGTTTCGTTTGCAGAATCATCCTACCCCTCCTCGATTTGCTTTTCAGCAGTTGGAAATCGCTCAGTAAGCGCATTTGTTTTTGCCAATTTGAACAAATGTTGTTTTTTCTCATATCGCTTTGCTTTCCAGCTTGATAACGCACCAACAATTCCTTTTGGATAAAATATAACGAGCAATGTTAAAACAGGGCCAAAGATCATCATGCGATAGTCCTGCAAAAATTGAAGCTGCTGAGAAATCCAGACGGTTAATAAGGTGCCGACAATCGGTCCGGTCAGAGTGCCGATGCCGCCGACTAGTAAATAGGTTAATAAATCAAACGTAATCGTTATATATCCGATATCCGGACCAATAAAGCGGATAAATCCAGCGTAAAGCGCACCGGATAATCCGGCAAAAAAGGTTGATAACACAAAAACGGTTAATTTATTTTTCATTGTTGAAATACCAATTGTCAGTGCTAAATCTTCACTATTGCGAATCGCGATGTAGGTACGTCCTGTAAGTGAATGAATAATGCGGTACATAACAAATACAACGAGCAGCAAGAAAAACAAGATGAGGTAGTATTGAGAAATTGGAGTATCAAATGTAATTGGACCAATAGCCTCCGGTGCTGGAATTCCGATCAAGCCGCGGACACCTTCTGTTAAACTGTCCCATTTGTCAATCACAAGATAAATAATGTAGCCGACACATAACGTGTAGATGGCGAAGAAATGTTCTTTTGTTCGTAAAGCAATCAAACCGATAAGAAAACCGAGAAAACTTGTAATGACTAGAGATAACAGGAATGCGAGCCAAAAATTCAATTGTGCTTTAACCGTTAAAATCCCTAAAGCATAGGCGCCAACGGCGAAAAAACTTGCATGGGCCAATGATAAATACCCGGTATATCCAGCTAAGAGATTTAAGCCATAAACACCGATCATCCAAATAAACGAAAGGGTCATCACATGGATCAAGTATTCGTTTTGACCAAAAAACGGAAAAGCAACGGCTAACAAGATAAACAGTGTGATAATATTTCTTTGCTTAAACAATTTTGCCATTATTATTGTCCCCCTTTAGAAAACAGGCCCGTCGGCTTAACTGACAAGATTATGACAAGGAGAACGAAAGCGATAATGTCTTTGTAATCATTCGAAATATACGTAGCACCCAAGCTTTCACTAAAGCCTAATATATAGCCGCCAATGATTGCACCAGGTATGCTCCCCATTCCGCCAAGTATGATGATGACAAATGCCTTTAATATCACAAGCTGACCCATTCCCGGAAAAACAAGATTTATCGGTGCTGCCAGCGAAGAAGCAATCGCTGCGAGTCCCCCAGAGATCATAAACGTCAGCATCGCCACTTTATCGGTATTGATGCCAACCAAATTGGCACCTTCACGATTTTGCGACATCGCAATGATCGTTGCGCCAATAAAGGTCTTTTTTAGGAAAAGATAAAGCAAAATCATCACGACAATCGCGGAAATGACAATTAATAATCGTTGCATTGTAAAAGTCAAACCAAATAGTTTCACCACATTACCATAGGGTGTAGGCATTGATTGATAATCTGCCCCCCAGACAAATTGCGCAAAAGCCTCAAGAAACAACAAGATCCCAATCGCTGCAATTTTATCATGAATTGGCGGTGCTTCCCGCAATGGGTGAAAGACAAGCCGTTCCATTAAGACGCCAATCAGGCCAACAGCAAGAATGGAGACAAACATTGCCAGCCAATACTCCATTCCAGCTTTTGTGATCATGGTTAACGTAATATACCCACCCATCATATAAAGGGCACCATGAGCAAAGTTTGGAATATGGAGGATGCCATAGACAAGTGTTAATCCTAAAGCAACCAAACTGTACACACTTCCAATGGTCAAGCCGTTGAATAGCTGTTGGATAAGAATTTCCATTGTTTACCTCCTTGTCATCAAACTCGTTTCCGCAAAAAGGAATAGAGTTTTTTGCGGAAACGGTCATTCACCTGTTATTCAACTTTTGTTTCCGCCTTTTCCCATTCTTCCTCCTGAAGCTTGCGCCAGAGAATCTTTCCACTGCTCGTAACAGGAAATTCCTTCTTAAACTCGACATAGCGCGGATATTTATAGGCCGCCATATGCTCTTTCGCCCAGTTAATAATTTCTTGTTCTGTCACTTTCCCTTCCGCTTCTTCATTTAAAATCACAAATGCTTTAACCGTTTCGCCGCGTCTGGGATCCGGCACACCAACAACACAGGCTTGCTGAATCGCCGGATGCTTGTATAAATAGGACTCTACTTCGGTCGGCCATACTTTGAAACCTGAAGCATTAATCATTCGTTTTACCCGATCAACAATAAAGAAATACCCTTCTTCATCATAACGGCCAATATCACCCGTTCTGAAAAATTTCTTGCCGTCATGTTCAATAAACGCACTGCGGTTTTCATCATCACGGTTGTAGTAGCCGATCATCACCTGTGGTCCGTTGACGATAATTTCGCCAATTTCACCAACGCCAAGCTCCTTCCCGGTTGCCGGGTCAATAATCCGTGCATCGACATCAAATGACGGGATTCCAAGGCATTGCATTTTAGGCCGATCAGCCGGATTGAAATGCGTTTGGGCGATCGTTTCCGAAAGGCCATATCCTTCAACATACCGCAATCCTGTCATTTTGAATAACTTTTCACCAACAGCTTCCGGCAATGAGGCACCGCCGCCGGAAATCGAAGTTAGTGTTACTAAATCTTCTGCTTTTAATTTTGGATTCGCCAGAAAATCAACAATCATCGTGGCAATCGCAACCCAATGGGTACAGCCTTCATTTTTTATTAATTCAATAGCTGCTTCACGATTCCACCTCGTCATCATCACCATTGTGCTACCGCTGTAAATTGGCATATGCATGCTGTGAACCATGCCGGTTACATGAAAAAGCGGCAAAGTTGTCAAGTGGACGGAATTTGTTGTAGTCTGCGACCAATAATAGGCACCAACCGTGTTTGCCTGTACGGTGCGATTCGTATGCATGCAGCCCTTTGGCAGGCCGGTCGTTCCGGAAGTGTACGGCAACACTGCCAGATCATCTGCTTTTGCCGTGTGCTCGCCCGGGATGTAGTCTGCTCGAACGGCTTCGCTCCAAAGATAATGATTTTCTTCGCTATGAACACGTCGTGGCGCCAGAGCTTCTTTCGGAACAACGTCAGAAAAATCGTCTCCAGTATAATCAGAATAGGCGGCGATGATTAGGTTACTTAGCGTCGTTTTGCCAAGCAATGGAGCAACCTGATCATACAATTCCTGACTGATAAGTGCTGTTTTAATTTCACAATCACGTACATAAAATTCCAGTTCATTCGCTGTCAGCATCGGATTGATCGGAACAACCGCAGCATCCGACCGCAAAATTCCATAATAGCCGATCACAAATTGCGGTGAATTTTGCATAAACAGCAGCACTTTTTCCCCCGCTGCAACAGCAAGCTTCTGCTGCATAAAGCCAGCAAGTTCAATTACCTCTTCATCGAGTTGTTTATAAGAAATTTTATTCCCGTAATAAATAATGGCCGTATGATTAGGATAGCGCGCCGCACTTACTTTTAAGTTGTCATACAGAGAGGTTTCCGGAACCTTTAAAGACTTTGAGATATTGGGCCAATAAGGAAAATGAAGAGTTTGCATATGATCTTCGCTCCTTTTTTTAAATTTGCCTTACTCAAGCAATCAGTGCTACTTTAGCGACAGCTTGCGGCAAAGTGGTCTTTCAGTGCTTCGGCCGCACCGGTAATCGCCTTTTTTCCATCGTCAAGGGCTTCTGTCATATTTAAAAATCCGTGGATCATGCCCGGGTAACAGATATACCGCGTTTCGACACCCGCTTTTTTAAGTTTTTCGGCATATTCGAACCCGCCATCCCTTAATGGGTCGTATTCCGCGGTTAAAATATAGGCAGGCGGCAGCAACGGTGTAGCTTCTTTAGGGATTAATAGTGGTGCTGCCATTGGATTTTTCGTATCGGCATGCTCTGTGAGGTATTGTTGCCTAAACCATTTCATCGTTGCTTTTGTTAAATGATAGCCTTCACCATATTCGTCATAGGAAGGCGAATAGTGAAAACCGGTAGAAGGATAAAAGAGCATTTGATACGAAATCGCGGCACCTTTTCGTATTTGCGTTAAATAGCAGATGACGGCTGCCAAATTCCCGCCCGCACTGTCACCGGCTACTGCAAGACGTGTCGGGTCGCCACCAAGTCCAACTGCTTGTGCAGCAGCCCACTGAAGGGCCAGATAGGCATCCTCGACGGCGACAGGAAACTTACTTTCCGGGGCAAGGCTGTAATCGACTGAAACAACCATGCATTCCGCTTGATTCGCAATGGCACGGCAAAGAGGATCATGGGTGTCAAGGTCACCGATCACCCAGCCTCCACCATGAAAATAAACAAGGACAGGAAGTGGTTTTAGTTGACTCGGTGTATAGATGCGAACCGTTATATCGTTTTGAAAACCGGGAATTTTCCATTCCTCCACTTTGGCGATCGGTTCTGGCTTGGATAACATCCGGCACATTTTCGCAAAGGCCGCTCTCGCTTCGCTGACGGTTTGTTCAGACATTGGGGGTGCTCCCCTAGCGTTCAGTTTTTCCAATAAGGTTTGTACTTGTGGATTTAAAGCCATGTTTTCACTCCTTTCGTATGTAAACGCTGTCAAAAACTTTTTAACTTATTTTCGAACGAATCAATTGCGAACCCGTTACTTGCGAACAGGCTCGCATTCTTCTATTTCCGCATTTATTATGGTTTTCCCTTTTAAAATAGGAACAACAGAAAATAGATTTTCTTGCGAGACAAAGTCAAGCTCCTTTTCGTATCCGTACCCCACTAGCATCTTGCCCACTCGCGATTCTCTTAAAAGCCTTGCACCATTCTGACTGTTACCTTTGTAAAATTGATAGGCGCCAAGGGCAGGATCCGTTAACTCCCATTGGAACACATCGCTTGCCAGCAGGCATGCAATAAAGTGACCGGCACCGTAAAAATCCTCGACATTAAACTCCCCTGATGATCCGGAACAGACAAGTAACAATGTTTCTCCCTCAAGATGGCTTACTACATGATTGGCAACTGCCTGGTTGTTTACGAGTGATGAAGCATAAACAGCTTTGGCTGTTGACGCCCCCTTTAGTGCAACTGTTCCGTTGGTTGTCGAAAGAATAACCGTTTTACCAAAAATTTTTTCCTGCAAATCAAGCGGATTCGGCGATAAAAAACCGTCTAATGTTTTGCCTTCATATTCGCCAACTAAAACATAACTTCCCTCTTTGCGGCCGTTGACTTCTATTTGGGCTTCCTTGCCGTTTAAGACAGGAACCACTTCCTTTGCTCCGAATTCCAGAGCAGAAGTAATGGTCGAGGTAGCAAGCAACACATCGAAGACAACAACGATTTTATTGTCTTTTACTTTTTGCTGATTCAATTCTTCTTTTTTTAAAAGAAGATGTATTTTCCTCATCTGTTTGCACCTCAGGTCTTTCTTTCTGTTAGTTCAAGTGCGTATTGAATTAAATTGCGGACAAACGCATCAAGATGGGCAAACCGTTCATCCTTTGTTTGACCATTTTTCCAGCGATAGAAAATTTGCTGGCAAATTACGGCCAGTTTAAAATAGGCAAACGTTAAATAAAAATTCATTGCGGAAAGATCTCGGCCACTTTTTTTCGCATAACTCTCCATAAATTCCGCTCTCGTCATAAATCCCGGGATCGCCGTGATTGGTACTTCACCCATCCCTTTTTTTATTAAATCGGAATCATTCGGTTCAGTCCAATAGCTCATCGCAACCCCAAGGTCGGCCAGTGGATCTCCAATTGTTGTCATTTCCCAATCAAATAACCCGATCAACTTTCGAAAATCTTTGTCAAACATTGCGTTATTGAGTTTGAAATCGTAATGTATGATTGCTGGTGCCTGTGAGACCGGTATATGAGTAACCATCCATTTTTTCAGATGGTCAATTCCCTTAATTTCCTCAAGCTCTACACGTTCGTAACGGTGGATCCAGCCATGCACTTGCCTTTCTAAAAAACCCGCTGGTCTCGTCATTTCTATGAGCTTTGTTTTTTCAAAATCAATGCTGTGAAGCAAAACAAGATTGTCAACCATGGTTTCCGAAATTCG
>JAKACS010000048.1 GCA_021821235.1 Bacillota bacterium | reverse complement strand
GCCGTTTTACTGAAAGAGCCCAAAAGGTGTTGGCACTGGCACAGGAAGAAGCAATTCGTCTAGGACATAACAATATTGGCACAGAGCATATTTTGTTGGGACTTGTAAGGGAAGGCGAAGGAATTGCAGCAAAAGCCCTATATGGTCTTGGACTTGGAGCAGAAAAAATTCAAAAAGAAGTAGAAAATTTAATCGGGAAAGGTCAAGATAGTTCGCAAACGATTCATTATACGCCAAGGGCAAAAAAAGTGATTGAATTGTCAATGGATGAAGCACGCAAGCTAGGACATTCGTATGTTGGTACAGAGCATATTTTACTTGGGTTAATCCGGGAAGGCGAAGGCGTGGCCGCAAGAGTTCTCAACAATCTTGGAGTGAGTTTGAACAAAGCACGCCAGCAAGTTTTGCAGCTATTGGGAAGCAATGAGACTGGCGGACACCAAGGCGGAGCTTCAGCGAATGCAAATACACCGACATTAGACAGCCTTGCTCGGGATCTTACCGCAATTGCAAGGGAAGGCAGTCTCGACCCCGTCATCGGCCGTGCAAAAGAAATTCAGCGGGTAATTGAGGTGCTCAGCCGCCGGACGAAAAACAACCCTGTCTTAATTGGTGAACCGGGTGTTGGTAAAACAGCGATTGCTGAAGGGCTTGCCCAGCAAATTGTCAATAATGAAGTCCCTGAAATTCTGCGTGATAAGCGTGTTATGACCCTTGATATGGGAACGGTTGTTGCAGGCACAAAGTACCGCGGTGAATTTGAGGATCGCTTAAAGAAAGTGATGGACGAAATCCGTCAAGCGGGCAATATTATATTGTTTATTGACGAGCTTCACACCTTAATCGGTGCTGGTGGCGCTGAAGGGGCAATTGATGCTTCCAATATTCTAAAGCCTTCTTTAGCACGCGGGGAGCTGCAATGCATCGGGGCAACAACGCTTGACGAATATCGGAAATATATTGAAAAAGATGCAGCACTTGAGCGCCGTTTTCAGCCAATCCGTGTCGATGAACCGACCATGGAAGAGTCGATTCAAATTTTACAAGGATTGCGCGATCGTTATGAGGCACACCACCGCGTATCCATTAAAGATGATGCGATTGAAGCAGCGGTTAAACTCTCAGATCGCTATATTTCCGACCGCTTTTTGCCAGATAAGGCAATTGACTTAATTGATGAAGCCGGTTCAAAAGTGCGGCTTCGTTCCTACACAACGCCGCCGAATTTAAAGGAATTGGAAGCAAAGCTTGAAGAGGTTCGAAAAGAAAAAGATGCAGCTGTGCAAAGCCAGGAATTCGAAAAAGCAGCTTCGTTAAGAGATTCGGAACAGCGTTTGCGCGAGCAGCTCGAAGAAACGAAAAAGAGCTGGAAAGAAAAACAAGGACAAGAAAATAGTGAAGTAACAGTTGAAGATATTGCAAACGTAGTATCCAGCTGGACGGGAATTCCCGTCTCCAAATTGGCACAAACGGAAACAGAAAAGCTGCTAAATTTGGAAGAAATTTTACATTCGCGTGTAATTGGTCAGGAAGAGGCCGTTAAGGCGGTGTCGAAGGCTGTTCGCCGTGCGCGGGCGGGATTGAAGGATCCAAAGCGACCAATTGGCTCATTTGTCTTCCTTGGTCCGACAGGTGTTGGTAAAACGGAGCTTGCCCGTGCCCTTGCTGAGGCAATGTTTGGCGACGAGGAAGCGATGATTCGCATTGATATGTCTGAGTATATGGAAAAGCATTCGACATCGCGGCTTGTCGGTTCACCTCCGGGATATGTGGGCTATGAAGAGGGCGGACAATTAACGGAAAAGGTACGCAGAAAGCCTTACTCTGTTATCCTGCTCGATGAAATTGAAAAAGCACATCCGGATGTCTTTAATATCCTGTTGCAGGTTTTAGAGGATGGCCGTTTAACGGATTCAAAAGGTAGAACTGTTGATTTCCGCAATACAGTATTGATTATGACTTCCAATGTCGGAGCAGAGGCTCTCAAACGGAACAAATACGTTGGATTTAATATTCAAGACGGAGAGCACGATTATAAAGATATGAAGAGCAAGGTAATGGAAGAGTTGAAAAAAGCATTCCGCCCTGAGTTCTTAAACCGGATTGATGAAATCATTGTCTTCCATGCATTGGAGAAAAAACACTTACAGGAAATTGTTACGCTGCTATCTGATCAGCTAATTAAACGACTGAAGGAAATGGATATTGCGATTGAATTAACAGATGCAGCGAAAGATAAAATATCAAAAGAAGGCTATGATCCAGAATACGGAGCGCGCCCGCTGCGCCGCGCGATTCAAAAGCATATTGAAGATCGTCTCTCAGAGGAACTCTTAAAAGGCACATTAAAAATAGGGCAGCATGCGGTAATTGATGTAGCAGATGATGAGTTTGTTGTCCGAACACAAACTAGCCTTGTCAAATAAAAACGATTCTTTGAAGCTATTCCATTGAAAACAAATGAAAGGTACACGTCAATATGGTTCATCGTGTACCTCTTTTTTATTTCTAATCGAACAGGATGGAAGGATGTAATTTGATGGCAAAAAGAAAAACAAAATTCATGTGTCAGGCGTGCGGTTATGAATCGCCAAAATGGATGGGCAAATGCCCTGGGTGCGGTGAATGGAACAAAATGGTGGAAGAAGTCGAAGCGACAGGATCAAGCCGCCGCGGTGCGTTTGCCCATTCACAGGGTGGGGCAGCAGTTTTGTCCAAACCTGCGCCAATTACTGCAATTGAAACAGTGAGTGAGCCGAGAGTCCTGACAGACTTAAAAGAATTGAACCGCGTTTTGGGTGGTGGCGTGGTAAAGGGATCCCTTGTGTTAATTGGCGGTGACCCGGGGATTGGAAAATCGACGCTTCTTCTGCAAGTTTCTTCACAATTAGCAATAAAAGGAAACAAAGTTTTATACATATCTGGAGAGGAATCCTTGAGACAAACGAAATTGCGTGCCGATCGATTGGCCATTTCCGCCGATACACTATTTGTCTATGCTGAAACGAATTTGGAAGAAATCAATCGAACGATTGAAAATGAAAGCCCGGGGTTTGTCATCATTGATTCTATTCAAACCATTTATCATCCGGAAGTCACTTCTGCACCGGGCAGCGTTTCCCAGGTTCGAGAATGTACCGCCGAGTTAATGCGAATCGGCAAGACGAAAGGGATTGCCATTTTTATCGTCGGCCATGTGACAAAAGAGGGCTCAATCGCTGGACCAAGATTGCTTGAACATATGGTCGATACCGTTCTTTACTTTGAAGGGGAAAGACATCACACGTACCGAATTTTGCGGGCCGTCAAAAACCGCTTCGGTTCGACAAATGAAATGGGAATTTTCGAAATGAAAGAATTTGGGCTGGAAGAGGTTGAAAATCCATCTGAAATCTTTTTGGAAGAAAGGTCACGCGGTGCAGCGGGATCGACTGTTGTTGCCTCAATGGAAGGAACTCGTCCTGTGTTAGTGGAAATCCAAGCCTTGATTTCGCCGACAAGTTTTGGCAATCCAAGGCGAATGGCAACTGGCATTGACCACAACCGAGTCCCGCTCTTGATGGCTGTTTTAGAAAAAAGAGTGGGAATGCTTCTGCAAAATCAAGATGCTTACTTGAAAGTTGCCGGAGGTGTAAAATTAGATGAGCCGGCAATTGATTTAGCGATTGCCGTCAGCATTGCTTCCAGCTTTCGCGATAAGCCGACAAGGCCTACAGACTGCTTTATTGGGGAAGTAGGGTTGACGGGTGAAATCAGAAGGGTGTCGCGAGTTGAGCAGCGGGTGCAGGAAGCTGCGAAACTTGGCTTTGAACGGGTCATTTTACCAAAAAATAACTTGAGCGGCTGGAGAGGCCCAGAAGGAATTGAACTGATTGGTGTTTCGTCCGTTCGTGAAGCGCTAAAGGCGGCATTTAATGACTAGGCTTCCAAAAGATCTAAATAACCATTCCTGATTCGGAAAATGGAAAAGGTCGTTGATTATCGCTCTAGAAGTATGCTAGAATAGATGAATTTGCTTTCATTTGACAGCGGATTTTTCCGATGCTACCCTAGGAGAAGTAAAGGATTTCGTTAGGGTGTTGTTTACATTTTTGTTTCAATTGGAAAAAATATCTGTGATAAAAGGTTTCAAATCAGGGATTATGTTTATAATGAGTAAAAGGAGGTGAAGGAATGTTAAAACGTATTGTTCAAGCTTGTTTCCTGATAACCGGGGGAACACTTGGTATTTTGTTAATTCCGCAGCTATTATCATTACTAAACATGGATAACATTCCGGCAATCAATAACTCGTATGTTACAGTTATTCTTGGCGCTATTATTTTTTATCTTATAACTTTTTGGGCAGTGGACTATGTCATTGATTTTATAAAATGGGCAGAGGATTCACTTGTGAAAGTTCCTGTTGCAGACGTGCTGTTTGGCAGCATTGGCTTGATTTTCGGACTGCTGGTGGCCTTTCTTATCGGATTTGCGCTCAATGCCATCAAGCTGCCAATTTTAAATACCGTTGCGCCGATTTTACTGACACTTTTGTTTGGTTATTTAGGTTTCCGAGTCGGATTTAAAAAACGGGACGAACTGTTGAGCTTGTTTACAAACCGGATAGGTAAAAAGAAAACGGGCGAAGAGGAAAGTGAAAAGATAATAGCTGGGAATTCATTAAAAATTTTAGACACAAGTGTGATTATTGATGGCCGTATTGCCGATATTTGCCAGACAGGCTTTCTGGAAGGGACGATTGTCATTCCGCAATTTGTCCTTGAGGAGCTGCAGCACATTGCCGATTCTTCCGATGTTTTAAAACGAAATCGCGGCCGAAGAGGGCTTGATATTTTAAACAGGATTCAGAAAGAACTGGCGATAAAAGTAGAAATTTATGAAGGTGATTTTGAGGAAATTCAGGAAGTTGACAGCAAGCTGGTCAAGCTGGCAAAATTAACAAATGGTATTCTTGTCACCAACGATTTTAACTTAAACAAAGTATGTGAACTGCAAAAGGTCGTGGTGTTAAATATTAATGATTTGGCAAACGCGGTGAAACCAGTTGTTTTGCCTGGCGAAGAGTTAAGTGTTCAAGTAATTAAAGACGGCAAAGAATATCACCAAGGAGTCGCGTATTTGGATGACGGGACGATGATTGTTGTTGAAGAAGGCCGAGAATACATCGGCAAACGCATCGATGTGCTTGTCACAAGTGTTTTGCAAACTTCTGCAGGACGGATGATTTTCGCCAAACCGAAATTATTAGAAAAAGCATTATAATAATCGCCTTTTTTCAATTTTATTCCTTTAGAAAAAAGAAACACGTAAGCCTAATCGAGATTAGGCTTGCGCTGAATCAATAGAATGGGGTTTTATTATGGCTTACCAAGTCATTATTCCGGCTGCAGGCCAAGGAAAAAGGATGGGAGCGGGGAAAAACAAGCTTTTGATTGAGTTGAATGGGGTTCCAGTATTTATTCATACGCTCATGGTGTTTGAAAAAGATGAAAGATGCGATGGAATGATTGTTGCCATCCATCCCCAGGATGAAGAAGAGTTCGCTTCATTGCTTAAAAAATATAAAATCACCAAAGTAAACCGTTTGGTACATGGGGGCAAAGAGCGGCAGCACAGTATTTACCATGCGCTTAAAACGATGCAGACCGACGGAATCGTCCTAGTTCATGACGGTGCCCGGCCATTTATCAAGAAGGAATTTATCCATCGTTTAACAGAGACAGCAGAAAAAACGGGTGCTGCAATTGTCGGGGTTCCTGCAAAAGATACGATGAAGATTGTCAAGGATTCCGTTGTCATTGAAACGGTTGCAAGGTCCAGCTTGTGGGTTGTCCAAACACCACAAGCTTTTCGTATGTCAATTTTATTAGCAGCATATGAGCAGGCAGAGCAAGAGCGGTTTGTCGGGACAGATGATGCCAGTCTTGTTGAACGAATCGCTGTGCCGGTTTCAATTGTTGAAGGGGATTACGATAATATTAAACTGACGACCCCGGAAGATTTATTTTTTGCCGAAGCAATCTTAAAAAAGCAAAAGCAATTTTATTGAAAAAAGGGGTTTTAAACATGTTCCGGATTGGACAAGGATTTGATGTACACCAATTAGTTGAAGACCGGCCGCTTGTGATTGGCGGGATTTCCATTCCTTATGAAAAAGGGCTGCTCGGTCATTCCGATGCAGATGTGCTCTTGCATACCGTTGCGGATGCCTGCCTCGGAGCAATTGGCGAAGGGGATATCGGGAAACATTTTCCGGACACCGATCCGCTTTTTAAAGACGCGGATTCTGCTAAGCTTCTGGCAACTGTCTGGGCGCTTGTGAAGCAAAAAGGGTATGTGCTGGTGAATGCAGATTGTACGATTATTGCGCAAAAACCAAAGATGGCTCCCTATATCGAGCAGATGAAGAAAAGAATTGCCGATCTGCTTGAAGCGGAACCAGGGCAAGTGAATGTAAAAGCAACAACAACAGAGACATTAGGCTTTACAGGAAGAGAAGAGGGAATTGCTTCGCAAGCCGTTGTACTGCTAAAGAAAATTCAGTAAATTGCTGTTGAAGTTTCACTTCACCGTTCGGAATCACAATGGTAAAATGAATCAGAGAAAAATTAGATCGTTTCAGGAGGTTCGGTAATGTCAAACGAAGTTCGCGTACGGTACGCACCAAGTCCAACAGGATTTTTGCATATCGGCAATGCCCGTACCGCACTATTTAATTATTTATTTGCACGCAGCCAAGGCGGAAAGTTCATTATCCGCATTGAAGATACAGATAAAAAGCGAAATATTGAAGGTGGAGAACAAAGCCAGCTAAATTATTTAAAGTGGCTCGGAATTGAGTGGGATGAAAGTGTCGATGTCGGCGGTGAATATGGGCCATATCGCCAATCGGAACGAAATCACATTTATCAAAGCTACTATCGGCAATTGCTTGACAATGGGCAGGCATACAAGTGCTACTGCAGTGAGGAGGAACTTGAGGCTGAGCGTGATAAGCAAATGGAAAGAGGAGAAACGCCGCATTATTCGGGCAAGTGCCGCCATCTAACGGCAGAGGAACGCTCCCGCATGGAAGCGGAAGGGAGAAAACCAAGCATTCGCCTGAAAGTTCCTGAAAGAAAAACCTACACGTTTGACGATATGGTAAAGGGTGTCGTTTCATTTGAGTCTGAAGGTCTTGGGGACTGGGTAATGATTAAAAAAGACGGAAGTCCTACCTATAACTTTGCGGTGGCGATCGATGATCATTTAATGAATATCACCCATGTCCTCCGTGGGGATGACCATATTTCGAACACACCAAAGCAGTTAATGGTATATGAAGCATTGGGCTGGCAGCCGCCGCTTTTCGGCCATATGACCCTTATTGTCAATGAAAGCCGGAAAAAGCTAAGTAAACGCGATGGCTCGATCATTCAATTTATTGAACAATACGAAGAGCTGGGCTACTTGCCAGAAGCACTTTTTAATTTTATTGCACTGTTAGGCTGGTCACCGCAGGGTGAGGAAGAAATTTTTTCAAAAGACGAATTTATTCAGATTTTTGATGCGGCTCGTCTGTCAAAATCACCTGCCTTATTTGATCAAAATAAGCTGACTTGGATGAACAATCAATACGTGAAAAAAGCGGATCTCGACAAGGTGATGGCTATTTCACTGCCGCATTTGGTTAAAGCAGGACGGGTTCCGGAAAAGCTGAATGAAGAGCAAGCTGCGTGGACGCGCAGTTTAATTGAATTATTACAGGAAAAAATGAGTTTTGGCGCTGAAATTGTTGAATTAACGGATATGTTTTTTAAAGATGAAGCAGAATACGAAGAAGAAGCGAAGGAAATTTTAGCCGGAGAACAGGTGCCAGAAGTGCTGTCCGCATTCACTCAGGAGCTGGATCGACTTGAAAGCTTCAAAGCAGATGAAATAAAGGCCGCAATGAAAGCTGTTCAAAAATTGACTGGCCAAAAAGGGAAAAATTTGTTTATGCCGATTCGGGCGGCGGTGACAGGGCAGACGCATGGCCCTGACTTACCCAAAACGATTGAATTATTAGGCAAGGAAAAGGTTCTGACACGGCTTCGCAATATTATTAGTTAACATTTAAGCGAAAATATAATATAGTAAAAGAAAACCAAATAAAGAAACAATGTAGAAGAGGAAAAGTAGAAAAATGATGCTTTAAAGAGAGAACCATCACCGGCTGAAAGTGGTTCAAGCCGCTCATTTTTTGAAGTGCACCTTGGAGTCCCATGTTGAAAGGCAGCTGCCGAGTAGATTTGGGCGGCAGCCTTCCGTTAACAGGACAAAGTTGAGGCCTTTTGCTAGGAAAGGCTTAAACAGAGTGGAACCGCGCCAAAGCGTCTCTGTCGATTATGACAGAGGCGCTTTTTCTATCTCAGTTGACTGCGAAATATCAACTTTGCTCTATGAACGATTCGCGATGGCTTTAGCAATGAAGGATAACAGCAAGGGATGGGCTTTTTTAAAGCCGCTGTATTTTTTACAAATTAGGATGGGGGGAATAACAAATGTTTAAACGGTTAAAAGAAGACCTGGAAGTTGTGTTTGAACAGGATCCTGCTGCAAGGAATTATTTGGAGGTCATCTTAACGTATTCGGGATTGCATGCCCTTTGGTTTCATCGGATTGCCCATGTGCTTTACAAGCGGAAGTTTTATTTTCTAGCAAGAGCAATATCGCAGTTCAGCCGCTTTTTAACGGGAATTGAAATTCACCCTGGTGCCCAAATTGGTCGCCGCTTTTTCATTGATCATGGCATGGGCGTTGTCATTGGTGAAACATGTGAAATTGGCGATAATGTTACGGTCTACCAAGGGGTTACCCTCGGCGGAACAGGAAAGGAAAAGGGAAAACGACATCCGACGATCAAAGACAATGCATTAATTGCGACTGGAGCAAAAGTTCTCGGATCGATTACGATTGGCGAAAATTCAAAAATTGGTGCGGGCTCAGTCGTGTTGAAAGATGTTCCGCCTAATTCGACGGTTGTCGGGGTTCCCGGAACGGTTGTCATTCAAAATGGCAAGCGGGTGAAAAAGGATCTAAATCACCGGGACTTGCCTGATCCAATCTCCGATCACTTTAAGGAATTGGAAGCAGAGGTGGCCCGGTTAAGGGAAATGTTTGAACAGGTGAGGAATGAAAGGAGTAAGCAGTATGACAATTCAGCTTTATAATACATTAACGCGTAAAAAAGAAACATTTGTGCCGCTTGAAGAAGGCAAGGTGAAGATGTATGTATGCGGCCCAACTGTCTATAACTACATCCATATTGGGAATGCCCGTCCGGCTATTGTCTTTGACACGGTGCGCCGCTATTTTGAATACAGAGGTTACGCTGTCCAATACGTATCCAATTTTACCGATGTCGATGACAAATTAATCCGAGCCGCGAACCAGCTTGGTGAGGATGTCCCAACCATTGCCGATCGTTTTGTCAAAGCCTATTTCGAGGACGTTTCTGCATTGGGCTGTCATACAGCAGATGTTCATCCGCGCGTGATGGAGAACATGGATATTATTATTGAGTTTATTGAGCAATTAATAAAAAAGGGCTACGCATATGAATCGGAAGGTGATGTTTATTTTCGTACACGGAAGTTTAAAGGCTACGGAAAACTTTCTCATCAATCCATCGACGATCTGCAGGTAGGTGCACGAATTGAAGTCGGGGAAAAGAAACAGGATGAATTGGATTTTGCGCTATGGAAGGCAGCAAAAGAAGGCGAAATATATTGGGAAAGCCCTTGGGGCATTGGTAGACCTGGCTGGCATATTGAATGCTCGGCAATGGCAAAGAAATATCTTGGCGAAACGATTGATATTCATGCGGGCGGACAGGATCTGACATTTCCACATCACGAAAATGAGATTGCCCAGTCCGAAGCATTAACGGGCCAACCATTTGCCCGCTATTGGATGCATAACGGCTACATCAATATTGATAATGAAAAAATGTCAAAATCGCTTGGCAATTTCGTGCTTGTTCACGATATTATTCAAAAGCACAATCCGCAAGTACTGCGATTCTTTATGCTGACGGTGCATTACCGCAATCCTATTAATTACAGTGAGGAGTTATTGGAAAGCACAAAAGCAGCCTACGAACGGCTTATCACTTCATACGAAAACTTAAAACATCGCCGCGAGGCAAGCACAAACTTGCCAGATAACAACCAGACATGGCTGGAAAAAATAGCGGAATTAAAAGCAAAATTTATTAATGAAATGGATGACGATTTCAATACGGCGAATGGCATTTCAGTTTTATTTGATTTATCAAAGCTTGGGAATTATTATCTGTTAGAGAAAAACACAGCGGTAGAAGTGATTGATGCATTTTTAAAAACGTTTGAGGAGTTGTTCGATGTCCTTGGTCTGTCGCTTGGGAATGAAGAGCTGCTCGATGACGAAATTGATGCGCTGATCGAAAAACGCAATCAGGCCCGCAAGGATCGCAACTTCCAAGTATCCGATCAGATTCGCGATCAGCTAAAGGAAATGAATATTATTTTAGAAGATACACCTCAAGGGACAAGATGGAAAAGAGGTTAAAAATTCATGCTTTCATACGAGCAAAAACTGGATCCGAAACAACTGAATAGCCTGGCGCTTGCTTATATGGGGGACGCAGTTTTCGAAACATATGTAAGGTATCACCTTCTCCAAAGCGGGAAGGTGAGGCCGAACAAGTTGCATCGTGAAGGAACAAAGTATGTTTCAGCTAAAGCGCAGGCGAAAATACTTTTTCAAATGCGGGATGAGGTGATTTTAACAGAAGACGAGCTTGCCGTCGTCATGAGGGGGCGGAATGCTAAATCGGCAACGGTGCCGAAAAATACGGATGTTCAGACATATCGATACAGCACAGCATTTGAAGCATTGTTGGGTTATTTATTTTTAAAAGGAGAGGTTGAGCGGCTGGAGGAGCTGATCGAGAAGGCCTTTTCATATGTCGATGAAACAACGAAAGGAGTCAGCGGATGAATCAGGAACAGGAATACATCATTGGAAAAAATCCAGTCATTGAAGCGCTTAAATCCCACCGCGATATTAATAAGATCCTTGTTGCG
>JAKACS010000047.1 GCA_021821235.1 Bacillota bacterium | reverse complement strand
AAATATCGTTGGCATCGCAAAAGCCCATTTCAAATGGCAAAAGTTTGATGATTGAATCCAAAGTGCTTGCTTTAATCGGGCCAGTTTCAAAATTAATCACGGCTTCAGGACTAATTAAATCCGACAATTTTTCTTCGTACATATATAAATCTCCTTTATGAGAGTGAAATACTATAAATAGTAGTGAGCAAAAAAAATTGCACACTACTATTATAATCTATGAATTACTATTAGCAAAAGAAATATTTTGAAATAAAGGTGAAGGACAGTCATAATCTCCGTGAAAATTTGGACACTTTATACCTCATATTCCGCATGATAAATACCCCAAACTCGATTTTCATAGGCTTTCCCCCCCCTCTTCCGTAGCACACTCTAGCTATCACAAGAACGTGGAGGACTATTAAGGGTGATCAAGGCCCTGATTCTTACTATCCTTTGCCAAAGGAATCTGTTGCAGAACCGTTTCTTTTACCATGGAATAGAATGTGAAAACCGGATTTATGGAAAGGGATGGTTTACATGAAGCTTCTGCAGCAAGTTGAATCTGAAATCAGCCGCATAGTTTCTGAATTACGAAACTCTCAGTCCTCTGATGGATCATGGCAAATGTATGTTGACGCCGGTCCAAGAATAGACGCTTATATGATCCTCTTGCTACGTTCCCTGAAAATCGGTGATGAGAAGATGATTCAACAGTTAGCAGGCCGTATAGCTGCATTGCAAACTGAAAACGGTGCTTGGAAACTTTATGATGATGAGGAAAAAGGTAATTTGTCAGCCACAATTGAATGTTACTATGCCCTTTTGTGGGCGGGATCACATAAACAAACGGACAAAAATATGAAAGATGCTAAGCGGTTCATCCTATCTGAAGGAGGACTTTCGCAAGCAAGCCAGATGACCAAAATAATTCTTGCGGTAACAGGACAGTATCCGTGGAAAAATCTTTTTTTAATCCCTGTGGAAACGCTGTTGTTTCCCTCGTATTTTCCTATAAACCTTTATGATTTTTCCGGTCATGCGAGAGTCCATATGGTTCCAGTCTTAATCCTTTCCGACCGTAAATTTGTTTTACAGACAGAAAACACTCCTAATCTGGCTGATTTATGGGCCAAAACGAAAGCATTCCACTCCCCAGTCATATCCAATAACGAATCTACTCAAAAACGATTTATTATAGAAAGTGTTGAACACGGAATCAAAAAAATGTTTCTCCTTCCACAGCAAATTCATGCCGCTGCACTTAAGAGGGCTGAACAATTCATGCTGGAGCGGATTGAAGCGGACGGAACTTTGTACAGTTACGCAAGCTCAACAATCCTCATGATCTATGCCCTGATGGCACTTGGGTACCCGTCTGAGCATCCGCTCATTACACGGGCAGTTCATGGCTTAAAAACCATGCACAGCCAAACAGGCGGCAGTTTTCTTATGCAAAATTTCAACTCCACTGTGTGGGATACAGCTTGGATCAGCACCGTCCTTCAGGAGGCGGGAATTTCCTCACAAGATCGAACTGTACGAAGGGCCGGGGAATATTTACACTCTCAACAGCATGTAAAATACGGCGATTGGAAGATCCATAATCCCTATATCTCTCCAGGAGGATGGGGATTCTCCCATTTAAACTCGATCAATCCGGACATCGATGATACAACTGCTGCCTTGAGAGCCCTCCACAGGCTTTCCCTTTATGAACCGAGGTTTCGCGAGTCTTGGAAGCGTGGGCTTAATTGGCTGATTTCTATGCAAAACAGAGATGGGGGCTGGCCGGCTTTCGAGAAAAACACGGATAAACAAGTTCTGACTTGGCTACCTTTAGAAAATATGGAGGATAATATCATCGATCCCTCTACAGCTGATTTGACTGGCCGAACCCTAGAGTTTCTGGGACGCTATGCCGGCTTTGATATGAAAAACAAGAAAATCATGCGTGCCGTTCGTTGGCTGACGGATCATCAAGAAAAAGATGGGTCCTGGTATGGTCGGTGGGGCATTTGTTATATTTATGGCACTTGGGCTGCGCTGACCGGCATGATGGCCGTTGGGATTTCTCCACAGCATCCTTCTGTGAAAAAAGCAGTCCGTTGGCTGCTAGACATTCAAAATGCCGACGGCGGATGGGGAGAATCGTGCAAAAGCGATATACTGAAAAAATATGTTCCGCTAGGGGCCAGCACACCTTCACAAACAGCGTGTGCGGTTGATGCATTGCTCAGCGTATTTCAACGATCGACTCCGAAAATCGACAAAGGGATTCGCTGTTTGCTAGAATTTGGAGGTTTACATGATTGGCGGACTTCTTATCCAACTGGCGCAGGTGTATCTGGTAATTTTTATCTTCAGTATCACAGTTCCCGCTATATTTGGCCTTTGTTAGCCCTCTGCAGGTTTAAAATAAGTGCTACTTGATCTTCTCGCTAATGGGATTTCTTTTGAGACGGAGTAAACATAATTTGAAAAATCGACAAAAAAGGGAAATCCAAACCGTCCATTGTAATAGTTTAGGGCCGCTACAACCCTTACGAAAGGATGATTTGGATGCAAATTGTTACTGAACCAAATTTTTTCCTACATTGTAGCTAAAATTTCTTGCATTTTTTTTCTTACAAGAGGATAGAAGTTATTTTTTGCATCAGTTGTGCTATTACCTCCGAAAAATCCGGTACCTGGGCACGTTTTAACAGCATGCCCTTTACTGTTATCTAAAACTCTTTCTCCAGTGTTCATATCCCACCAATGATGGTATTGAATACTATTAATGGAAGGGGTTAATCCAAATTTGATACAAAGCAAAGCCGCAATCGTAATGATAGTTTCTCTCTGTTCCGAGGTCATTTGATCGTTTCCGATATCAAAGTTCCCAAGGTTTTCAATTGCTACTGCATCTACTTCAATGGATGACGTTACAGATTTATTTAGCAGCCCATACGAACCTTGTGGAGGTATGTTAAATGGCCTGCCCACAACCACTTTTCCATCGGGGAATGTCGTCAATTGTTGGCTTATATCTGACCATCCCATCTGTTTTACATGAAGATCCTTCATTTGATACATCAATGAGAAATGATTGGAACCGTTATAATCCTTGTACGATGGCCACCATGTGTGATGTTCTTGAAACCAGGTAATTTTCCTTGTAATTTTTTGATTAAATAACCAATCCTTAAATTGCTCTCTCGTCATTAGCACGAACTGGCCATCCATCGTTAGTTTAGTGGGATTAATCTTTAATTTTTGCCCTACAAATAAGACATCAGAGGTAAGTCCATTCGCCGTTTTAATTGATTGGACCGACGAATTAAATGCTTGTGAGAGTTTCCACAGTGTATCCCCTGCTACAACTTGATACATAATCGGAACCCGTAATTTTTGCCCAACCAATAGCACATCAGATTGTAATCCATTAATTAATTTTAGGTCATTTACAGTGCTTCCATAAGTTTTGGCAATTTTCCACAGTGTATCCCCCGACCTAACTTCATACGTATTCCTAGGATTATTAACTGCGAAAGCTGGAGAAATATTAAGGAACAACATGATGAACAAACTTAAACTAAGTACAGTTTTTTTGATCATATTTAATTTCCTTTCTACAAATAAGCTTTTAGTCCCCTTATATTTTTTGGAAAAGGCAATGAAAATATCCCAGTGTTTATTTCATATAAAGTTTAGATTTAAATCGAAGATAAAATTCTTATGTTGAGAATATAGTGGTAAAGATAAGGTTATCGAGGGGCCATGTCAGTCACACAAATATTACTTTGAAAAGGATAGTAGAAAAAATTTGTCCTATCTATTGAGGTGACACTTGATGAAAATTCATGTAGTGCAAAGTGGCGAAACACTTTGGCGTATCTCCCAAAAATATGGTATCTCGATAAATCAAATTGTTATAGCGAATGGCTTGGATGATCCTAATAGCCTGGTGTTAGGTGAAGCATTAGTCATTCCAGCACCCTATCAACAATATATTGTTCAACGTGGTGATACCCTATGGTTAATTTCAAGCCGTTTTGCTGTGACGGTGCAAGAGATTGTCAATGCAAATCAGTTAACGGATCCATCAAAACTTTATATTGGCCAAGTACTAACGATACCTGTTGTATATCACAATATTCAGCCAGGGGAAACCTTATGGGTTATTGCAAACCGATATGGAACAACAGTTTACGCTATCGTCCAAGCAAACCAAATTCAAAATCCTGGAATGATACATGTTGGCCAAAGACTGAGAATCCCGGAGGCTCCTAAAACTGCAATTGAAGTAAATGCCTATGTAACAGATATGGATCAGACAGGAGCAAATCTTGTCTCCCCACTGGCACCATGCTTTACCTATATCAGTCCATTTAGTCATCGTGTGGAAGAAGATGGAAGCATTACCCCTTTAAAGGATGACGTAATCATTCAAGTGGCTCGTAATCGAAATGTTACTTCATTGCTTGTCCTCACAAATTTTGTTGGAAGTATGTTTAGTTCCGACCGGGCAGCTCTCGTTTTAAGAAATCAGGATATTCAGAATAAGGTTATTACGAATGTTTTAACAATGTTAAAAGAAAAAGGATATGCTGGATTAAATGTTGATTTTGAATATGTATACCCTGAGGATCGGGAAAATTATAATAATTTCCTCCGTAAAGTAGTCGAACGTTTAAAGCCAGAGGGCTTTTCGGTTTCAACTGCACTTGCACCAAAGCTTAGGGTTGAACAAAAAGGGCTGTTATATGAAGCTCACGATTATGCTGCACATGGGGAAATTGTTGATTTTGTTGTTATTATGACTTATGAATGGGGTTGGATCGGAGGAAGTCCAATGGCAGTTGCCCCCATTAGTCAGGTGAAAAAAGTACTTGATTATGCAGTCACAGTGATTCCGAGAAATAAAATTGTAATGGGTGTGCCTTTGTATGGCTATGATTGGAAAGTCCCGTGGAAATATGGAACGTATGCCAGGATTGTCGCTCCAAAAGAAGCCGTAAATCTTGCTGCAAAATATGGTGTCTCCATTAACTATGATGACACCTATCAATCCCCATACTTCCGTTACACGGACGAATTAGGCCAACAGCATGAAGTATGGTATGAGGATGCCCGAAGTGTCCAAGTAAAATATGATACCGTAAAAGAATACAATTTACGCGGGCTAAGTTATTGGGTTCTTGGAACTGCTTTTCCTCAAAATTGGATAGTTCTAGCTGCAAATTTTACAATAAAAAAATTGTAATTAAATACTTTAATATGGCTATCAAAAGGGGAACTTTCCTTTTGGCAGCCGTTTTTGTTTTTAACAAGGAAGTAATGATGCAAAAAGTTTAAAAAATAATTACCTTATTTGGTTTGTTTCCTAAGGAATGTAACATTACATATTACCTTCTTTTCACATAAGTCCTGATAATTGCCTTTTGGAACCCTCATTTATGCTGCTTCAGCGATGCTAAATTCGTGCCAATTTGAAATTAAAATCCATTTTATTGTATTTGAAGAAATGGCTTTATATCAAGAATTTGACCGGCTATTTTTAAGATCATTTCATACTGTTTAAGGCAAAATTAATCAAGTTCAAAATGAAAGGCTTGATTGGCTGATATTTACTTTTTCGCTTGACCTTGTGGCAGGCGGATTTTTTTTGCCATTTACTATTTCAATGGAAAAATAAACAAAATACTAAGAATGAACTTCCTTATTATGCTATGATGAAAAAATAGAGGTGGTTTTCGTGATTTATATTCAAGGCTCGATTCCTATCGTGCCGGAAGTGACCAGACCGGATAAAGTACTTGTACGTTTCCACGGGCGCAATGTTCATGGCTGGCAAAAGAAAAAAGATGAAAACTGGCGTGAAGTCCGCTATTTGTACCGCTATAATAAAGAAGAGCTGCTTGAGTGGGCACAGACATTACGCAAACTTGCAGAAGAGTGCGCGAATGTTTTTGTCCTCTTTAACAATAACTCAGGCGGTGACGCCGCAGATAATGCAAAGGAAATGATTCAATTGTTAAACATAGAATATGAAGGCTTGGCTCCAAGACAGCTGGATTTATTTTAAACAAGGGGGAGCAACAGAATGGAATGGATTGTCTTACTTGTAATCGGCATCGCGGCTAGCTCGCTCGGATCGTTGATCGGCCTTGGCGGGGGAATTATTGTTGTTCCAGCCTTGCTTTATTTGGGGACGCTTCCTTCTTTTTCGACGGTGACACCGCAGGTTGCGGTTGGCACTTCACTGTTTACGATGATTTTCACAGGTCTATCATCAACACTCGCTTATATGAAACACAAAACCGTTGATTATAAAAGCGGCTTTATTTTTCTGATCGGCAGCGGACCCGGCAGTATTCTCGGTGCATGGGTAACCGAAAAACTAAATCTGCACTCATTCAGTATTTTTTTTGGACTGTTTATTTTGTTTGTCTCGATTGTACTCGTATTGAAGGATAAGCTAAAGCCGATTCCCTACCGGAAAGACCGAGGGATTGTTCGGACATTTACCGATAATACAGGAAAAACATTTGAATATGGCTACAGTGTTCTGGCGGGCGTTGTGATTTCGTTTGTTGTTGGCTTTTTGTCGGGAATTTTAGGTGTTGGCGGCGGTTCGCTCATGGTACCGACGATGATATTGATCTTTTTCTTCCCGCCGCATGTGGCGGTGGCTACTTCGATGTTCATGATTTTGCCAACATCGATCCTTAGCTCGATTACCCATGTGGCGCTTGGAAATGTTAATTGGCTATACGCACTTGCATTGATTCCGGGAGCCTGGATTGGCGCAAAAGTCGGCGTTTATTTGAATTCAAAATTAAAAAGCAGTACCATTGTTCTGCTATTGAGGGCAGTTTTGATCATCGTCGGTGTGCGCCTTGTTTATCAAGGCATAATCGGTTAAAAGTGCGCCTTGAATATGAATGAAAAGAGGTGGAAAATCGTATGGAAACGATCCATATTTACCATACAAACGACCTTCACAGCCATTTTGAACGCTGGCCTCGGATTCATCAATGGCTCAGCCAACATAAAAAATGGTACCAGGAAGCAGGCGATGAAGTGTTTTTGTTTGATGTCGGCGATTTTGTTGACCGCTGGCATCCGCTTACCGAGGCGACGATGGGGAAGGCTAATACAGAGCTTTTAAACAAAGGTGACTTTACCGCGGTAACGATCGGCAACAATGAAGGCATCAATCTTGCCTATGGTGATTTAGCTCATTTGTACGACCAGGCAAAATTTGATGTACTCACTGCGAACCTTTACAAGGAAAATCTCATCCATCCTGATTGGAATAAACCCTATAAAGTGTACAAAACGCAAAGCGGAACGAAACTTGGCGTAATTGGT
The DNA here is from genome assembly GCA_021821235.1 of Bacillota bacterium. The sequence continues at coordinate 3,750 of JAKACS010000047.1, read as the reverse complement.
TTAACGGCTTTTTTTCCACATTTGTATCAACTCCTTGGCTGGCACTTGACGGAGCCGATCGCCGAACTGAGAAAATGGATCGGTTTAGTAAGAGAAGAAGCGGATATTTTGATTCTGTTATCGCATTTGGGCATTCAGAACGACGAAAAGATTGCTGCTGAATTTCCGGAAATTGACGTGATTTTAGGGGGACATACCCATCATATTTTGCAAAATGGAAAAATTGTCAATGATGTTCTGCTGGGGGCAGCTGGAAAGTACGGAAACTTTGTTGGCGAAATGCTGCTCGTTGTGGATTCACAAAAGAAAATTGTACACAAAAAAGCGTATTTGTTTGATGTAAACGAGCTGCCTGCACCTGTAAATGAACAAGAAGAAATCGAAGCGTTGTACCAGGAAGGGAAAATGCTTTTAAGCGAAAAGATCACCGATTTGCCGTCACCGCTTGTAAGTGATCCATTTCAAAAAACGGAATTGGCAACATTGCTTTGCCGGACGTTGAGAGAGTGGTGCGAGACAGATTGCGCGTTCGTGAATGCAGGCCTGTTGTTAGGGTCGCTTGAAGGGGTAGTAACTGAGTATGATTTATTAACGGTATGTCCGCACCCAATCAATCCATGTAAAATCGAATTGACGGGAAGCGAATTGGCGGAAGTTTTGGAACAAACAAAAAATCCCGATTGGCCGCATAAACAAATCGTTGGTTTTGGATTTAGAGGGACGGTCATGGGTATTTTTATTTATGATCAAATTGAGTTTGCAGGCGGGGGTAAAATTTTCATAAAGGGAAAAGAAATAGATCCGGAAGGCCGGTACACCTTGGCACTCCCCGATATGTTCACTTTCGGTCGGTTTTTTCCGGCGATTTATGAAAGCAAGCACAAAAAATACTACCTCCCTGAATTTTTGCGTGATTTATTAAAATGGAAACTGCGAGGAGAAATTTAACATTTAACTTCGCTGGCATTTTCCGCTATACACCTTTTTTTCGTCCACTTCATACAGTGATAGGGAAGAAAGGGGTGCGAGCATGATTGATCTTTCACCGGTCATTTTGGAGGGTCACACGTTTTTAGCGGTAACGGTTAAATTGCCAAAAACAACTCTCCTTGTCGTTACAAATGATAAGGGTTATATAATGTGCGGGGCGCTTGATGTCGGACTGCTAAATGAAAAGCTAAAAGATCGGAAAATTATCGCCGGCAGAGCCGTTGGCGTGAAAACCATTGAGCAGCTCCTTAACGCACCGCTAGAGTCGGTCACAATCGAAGCCGAGTCACTCGGAATTCATAAAGGGATGATTGGCAAAGAAGCATTAGTAAAGATGGTATAACAAACCACCTGCTATCTGGCAGGTGGTTTGTTTGAGAAACTTGTCAAAATCGGGACTAAAGTAGGTTGATGGATTCCTTTGTCAGATGAATAATTAGGATATATGTCGTATTTTGTAGAATGCGATGAATGGATTGAAAAGACAGGAGCATATCATGAGACTAGTTCAAACCGCGACCGTGTTAGAAGGAACCCTTCTCGGCAAAGCTATCTACAATGATAAAGGCCAGATCCTCCTAAATGAAGGGGTCAAGCTTGAGCAGAAGCTGATCAAACGGCTAATCGAGATGGGGATTCATTACATATACATAAAAGATAAAAAGACTGAAGACCTTGCCACTTCCGACCCGCTTTCAATGAAACTGAAGAAAAAGGCGATGGATTCAATTGAAAAACATTTTCTTGAAATCGAATGCGGCAAGGATATGTCCAATGTACTAGCACTTGAAAAGGCAGCAAAGAACTTGAAAACATTAGTGCGTGAAATTCTGTTTGAAATCAAAAGCAATCAGGATCTGCTTGTGTTATTATCAGAAGTTTATACATATGATCACTACATTTTTACGCATTCCTTAAATGTGACCATGTATTCATTGGCGATCGGAATGAAATTAAACCTTCCGGAAAAAGATCTTGAAGTTCTCGGTTTAGGTGCGATTTTGCATGATGTAGGGAAAATGAAAATTCCCGAACCGATTTTGCTCAAACCGGATAAATTAACGAAAGAAGAATATGAAGAAGTTAAAAAACATGCGGAAGTAGGTTTTCAAATTTTACGAAAAATTCCGAATGTGTCGTTAATTGTGGCTCACTGCGCTTATCAGCACCATGAACGGCTCAATGGGACAGGGTATCCAAGGGGAATTAAAGGCAAGGAGATTCATTACTTTGGAAAAATTATTGCGGTGGCCGATGTGTTTGACGCTGTAACGTCAAACCGAGTGTACCGTCAGGCGATGCTGCCACATGAAGGGTTGGAAATCTTGTACTCTGGATCTGAAACATTATTTGATAAAAAAATCATCGAAGCCTTTCGGCAAGCAGTCGCGGTTTATCCTGTTGGAATTACGGTTGGTTTAAATGATGGCCGTAAAGGCGTTGTTTCTAGGCAAAACATGGGCATAAGCGACCGCCCAGTTGTTCGGATTATTGAAGAAAATGGCATGGAAGTGAATCCGTACGAAATCAATTTACAAACTGAACTGGATCTTATGATTATTGCATGCGATACAACTTTTCCAAAAAACTAAATTTTTAAGCGCTAGTTCTCTCTTCTATGGCATACATATAGCTTGTAGAGGGGGGATTTTTTTTGGCAAAATTTCGCGCAAAAATGCCGCGAAAAGGTCCGCTGCCTTTCCGCTACGTTTTTTTATTATCCTTTGTCTTTTTCCTATTGTCTACTGCAGTTGGACTTTGGATTGTTAACAACGGAATTAAGCCAACGCTTATGCGCTATGCTGAATTTCAAACGAAAAATATCGCATCAGAAGTCATTAACCGGGCAATTAAAAAAGAAACGACGAATATTGAGGAAATTATCAATGTAACGCCAAGCAGCAATGGCAACGTGTCTGCAGTCAAATTGAAAACGGAAGTGGTTACCCGTCTTTTAGCGAACACAGTCGACCAAATCCAAAAAAATCTGCGCTCGGCAGAAAAAGGGAATCTCTCCTCCGTTGCCGCGATCACCAACACGGATATTGAACTCGATCAATCAAAAAACAAAAATGGGATCGTTTGGTATGTACCATTAGGTCAAGTTACCAATAGTGCTTTATTTGGGAACTTGGGGCCGAAAATTCCGATTCGTTTTCAGCCAGTCGGTAATGTCCAGCCGGATATCAAAATGAATGCCAAACCGATGGGAATTAATAATACGTGGATTGAAGTGTCGCTCCAGCTAAAAGTAGCTGTTCAAATTATCACCCCGTTTGCGACAAAAGTGACCGAATTGCAGCAAACAGTGCCAGTTGGCGCCGGTCTCATCCCGGGCGATGTTCCACAATATTTTAATGGCGGCAGCGGCTCAACACCAGCGATTCAATTGCCGCCAAAGAAATAAGGACTGCGAAGTAGGCAGTCCTTATTTCCTTATTTTCTAAATTAATTCCGATAACTGTTTAGCTCTAGCGCTTTTCTTATTTTCTGCTCTGCATTCTTTCCTGTCTTTCCCACATTCTAAGGTGTGGGTAAGGATCAAAGGACCATTCGCTATAACCGTTGTCTTTGTACATGCCATAATGCAGATGTGGCGGGAATTTGCCTGACGTTCCAGGCGGACCGTAGCCCGAGCTTCCGACACCGCCGATCACTGTTCCCGGTTCAACAATTTGACCCACTTTTAGATCTTTAGCAAAACCGCTAAGATGGGCAAAATAATGATACGTGTTGTTAATATCACGAATACCGACCCGC
>JAKACS010000046.1 GCA_021821235.1 Bacillota bacterium | reverse complement strand
TATGGGTGACTTTTGCCTCCTTTGTTCTTAAGAAGGTGAAAGTATGGTTAAAGCCGCATATCTTCACATCCCGTTTTGCGAGCATATTTGCCATTATTGTGATTTTAATAAGGTGTTTTTAAAAGGACAGCCTGTTGATGCGTACTTGCAGGCTATTGATCAGGAAATGAAGTTGACTGTTGAAGGGCTTCAGAGCGAACGGCTAGAAACAATTTTTGTCGGCGGTGGAACGCCTACATCGCTGAATGAAAAACAGCTTTATACATTTTGCGAAAGCATTCTGCAAAACCTGAAAAAGGACAAGCAAACAGAATTTACTTTCGAGGCGAATCCCGGCGATTTAACAAAAGAAAAATTGCAGATCATGAAACAGGCAGGAGTCAACCGGCTCAGCCTCGGTGTACAAACCTTTAACGATGAACTGCTAAAAAAAATCGGCAGGGTGCACCGGGCGGAAGATGTTTTCACCTCGGTAGCCAGTGCAAAAGAAATAGGATTTGAAAACATCAGCATTGATTTAATTTTTAGCTTGCCAGGACAAACCATTGCCGATTTTAAAGATACGCTTGCAAAAGCATTCTCTTTGAACGTGACCCACTATTCAGGTTACTCGCTCATCATTGAACCAAAAACGGTTTTTTATAATTTAATGAAAAAGGGAAGGCTCCACACGCCGGGTGAAGATGTGGAAGCAGATATGTATGAATTGTTGATGGAAGAAATGGAATTAAACGGCTTTCAGCAGTATGAAATCAGTAACTTTGCCAAACCGGGTTTTGAGAGCCGGCATAATTTAACTTATTGGAACAATGACCCTTATTATGGATTTGGGGCCGGAGCCCATAGCTATGTAAATGGATGGCGACGTTCAAATATCGGTCCATTAAAAAAATACCTCGATTCCATTCAAGGGGGACAGCTTCCCATTTTTGAAGAACATTTTGTGACGAAATCAGAACAAATGGAGGAGGAAATGTTTTTAGGGTTGCGGAAAACAAAAGGGGTTTCGATTGCAAACTTCCATGGAAAATTTCAGATGAACCCGCTGGATCATTTTCAAGCTGAAATTGAACAATTAAAAGAAAAAGGCTGGTTGGAAGTTACCGATGGTTTTATCTATTTGACAAAAGCAGGAAGACTTTTAGGAAATGAAGCATTTCAATCATTTTTAGGTGCCTAATCATTGACACCCACGGCCTATTTTGATAATTTATTAGTAGATTTAGCACTCGTTAACGAAGAGTGCTAACAGAGGTGATGCATATTGTTAACAGCTCGTCAATTGTTAATTCTTCAAGTGATTGTTGATGACTTTATTCAATCTGCTCAGCCCGTTGGTTCAAGAAGCCTGTCGAAAAAAGAGGAGATCTCATTTAGTTCAGCAACAATCCGAAATGAAATGGCGGATTTGGAAGAGCTTGGGTTTATCGAGAAAACCCACACCTCATCAGGACGGATTCCGTCTGAAAAAGGATATCGCTATTATGTGGATCATTTGCTTTCTCCGCAAACATTGAATCGACATGATGTTGTAAAAATTAAATCCATATTTGCTGAGAAAATTTTCGAGTTTGAAAAAGTTATTCAAAAATCAGCGCAGATCATGTCAGAGCTGACCAATTACACTTCGATTGTTCTCGGCCCGGATGTCGGTGTCAATAAATTAAAGAAAGTCCAAATTATTCCGCTAAATAAAGAAACAGCTGTAGCGATTTTTGTAACAGATACCGGTCATGTGGAAAATCGAACTTTTCATCTTCCTCCATCGATTGATGCGAGTGAATTGGAGCGGATGGTCAATATTTTAAATGAGCGTCTGGCAAATGTTCCGCTTGAGGAACTAATCAATAAAATTTATAAAGAAGTAGCCACATTGCTGCGCCAGCATATTCAAAATGTTGATATTCTGCTGCACACCATTGCAGATGTTTTTAAAATGCCGGTGAACGAAAAAATGTTTTTTGCAGGCAAAACCAATATTTTAAGCCAGCCGGATTTTCATGACCTATCAAAGATCAGGACATTGATGAACATGATTGAGCATGAAGAATGGATCTATGACCTGATTAAAAAGAACCCTGCTGGAATCAATGTGAAAATTGGCAGGGAGAACAACAATTTGGCAATGGAAAATTGCAGTTTGATTACGGCTACTTATTCAATTGGTACAGAAAAAATAGGAACGATCGCGATTTTAGGCCCGACACGAATGGAATATTCACGGGTAATTAGTTTGTTGCAGTTTTTAAGCAAGGACTTAACCGCAACCCTTACGAAACTGTATCAAAATAATTAACGCTGGGGATATTGTTAAGGGTGGACTGCCGATTTCATCTTGAAAAAGATTATTCCGATTCATTATATAGATACCTTTTAAGGGAGGTGAGTAAGTTGACAATCGAAAAAGATCAATCAGTAGAAGAAGCAGCAGAGATCCAATCCGCTGAACTTCCCGAAAATGAAAGTGAGAGTGAAACAGCTGTTTCAAATGAAGCGGAAGCCGTCGAGGAAGAACAAGGAGAGTCTTCCTTAGAAGAACAGCTGACTGCATTGAAAGAAAAAAATGCTGAACTTGAAAAGAAGCTACAAGAGGCTGATAACCGCCATCTTCGCCTTCAGGCTGATTTTGATAATTTCCGCCGCCGCACTAGATTGGAAGCTGAAGCGAATGAAAAATATAGAGCACAAAAGTTAATTACCGAATTGCTGCCGGCAGTTGATAATTTTGAACGTGCTTTAAAAACAGAAGTTGATAATGAGCAGGCAAAGGCATTATTGCAAGGGATGGAAATGGTCTACCGCGGCCTGTTAGATGCTCTTACAAGAGAAGGGCTAGAGGCCATTGAAGCCGTTGGGAAAGAATTTGACCCGCATCTTCATCAGGCCGTTATGCAGGGGGAAGATGAAAACTTTGCAGCAAATACAGTTATTGAAGAGTTCCAAAAAGGGTATATGCTAAAGGATAAAGTTATTCGTCCTTCGATGGTAAAAGTCAATCAGTAAGGATTACATAGAAAGATTAGGAGGAAAAGGCTATGAGTAAAATTATCGGAATCGACTTAGGAACAACAAACTCCTGTGTTGCTGTCCTTGAAGGCGGAGAGCCAAAAGTAATTCCAAATCCAGAAGGAAACCGCACTACACCATCGGTTGTTGCATTTAAAAATGGCGAGCGCCAAGTAGGTGAAGTTGCCAAGCGTCAGGCCATTACGAACCCTAACACGATTATTTCGATTAAGCGTCACATGGGTACTGACTACAAAGTGGAAATTGAGGGGAAAAAGTATACTCCACAAGAAGTTTCGGCAATTATTTTACAATATTTGAAGTCCTATGCCGAAGACTATCTTGGCGAGCCGGTAACAAAAGCGGTTATTACTGTTCCTGCCTATTTTAATGATGCAGAGCGACAAGCTACAAAAGATGCCGGTAAAATTGCCGGATTGGAAGTAGAACGGATCATCAATGAACCGACAGCAGCTGCGCTTGCTTATGGTTTGGATAAAACCGAGCAAGACCAGACTATCTTGGTTTATGACCTTGGCGGCGGTACATTTGACGTTTCAATCCTTGAACTTGGCGACGGTGTTTTTGAAGTTAAAGCAACTGCAGGGGATAACCGCCTAGGCGGTGATGATTTTGACCAAGTCATCATTAACTACCTTGTTGATGAATTCAAGAAAGAAAACGGCATTGATCTTTCGCAAGATAAAATGGCGCTGCAGCGTTTGAAAGATGCGGCTGAAAAGGCGAAAAAAGACTTATCGGGTGTTGCCACTACCCAAATTTCTCTTCCGTTTATTACCGCAGGTCCTGCAGGCCCGCTTCACCTTGAAGTATCTTTATCAAGAGCGAAATTTGATGAACTGACTGCCCACCTTGTCGAGCGGACAATGGGACCGGTTCGTCAAGCCTTAAGCGATGCTGGTTTAAGTTCATCCGAATTGGACAAAGTTATTTTAGTTGGCGGCTCGACCCGTATTCCAGCAGTACAGGAAGCAATTAAAAAAGCTACAGGCAAGGAGCCGCACCGCGGTGTTAACCCGGACGAAGTTGTCGCAATGGGTGCAGCCATCCAAGGCGGCGTCATCACAGGCGATGTCAAAGATGTTGTTTTGCTTGACGTTACACCTCTCTCCCTTGGAATTGAAACAATGGGCGGGGTATTTACGAAATTAATCGAACGCAATACAACGATTCCAACATCAAAATCACAAGTATTCTCAACTGCAGCTGACAATCAAACAGCGGTTGATATCCATGTTCTTCAAGGAGAGCGCCCAATGGCAACCGACAATAAAACGCTTGGTCGCTTCCAATTATCGGATATTCCGCCGGCACCACGTGGAATCCCGCAAATTGAAGTAACTTTTGATATTGATAAAAACGGTATTGTAAATGTGCGTGCAAAAGATCTTGGCACAAACAAAGAGCAGCAAATTACGATTAAATCATCCACTGGCCTTTCAGATGAAGAAATTCAAAAAATGGTTAGAGAAGCGGAAGAAAATGCTGAAGCTGACAAGAAACGCAAAGAAGAAGTGGAGCTTCGAAACGAAGCCGATCAGCTTGTATTTACAACCGATAAAACGTTAAAAGATCTTGAAGGCAAAGTGGATGCAGCTGAAGTCGCAAAAGCAAATGAGGCAAAAGATGCCTTAAAAGCTGCAATTGAGAAGAACGATTTGGAAGAAATTCGTTCGAAAAAGGATGCTCTCCAAGAAATCGTTCAAAACTTATCGGTTAAGCTTTATGAAGAAGCGGCCAAACAAGCTCAGGCACAGCAAGGAGCAGAAGGCCAAGGAAACGCTGGCAAAGATGACAATGTAGTCGATGCGGAATTTGAAGAAGTAAAAGACGATAAATAATCGCTGCACAACTTGGAGAAAGTCAAAGTCAGTCTAGGGGCTTTGACTTTTTCTTTGGACTGGATCAATGGCGAAACTGTCAAACTCGCATCGAATGTTCAATATTGCAAATACCATCCTTTGGATGGTAGAATAATCTTTATGTGACAGATTCGGGAGTGTTAATCATGAGTAAGCGGGATTACTATGAAGTGCTTGGGGTTAGCAAAAGTGCTTCTAAGGATGATATCAAGAAAGCCTATCGCAAACTTTCAAAAAAATATCATCCTGACATTAATAAAGAGCCGGATGCGGCAGAAAAATTTAAAGAAGTGAAAGAAGCATATGAAACATTAAGCGATGACCAAAAACGGGCGCATTACGATCAATTCGGCCATACAGATCCAAACCAAAGTTTTGGCGGCGGCGCCGATTTTGGCGGATTCGGCGGATTTGAAGATATTTTCAACACGTTCTTTGGCGGCGGAGGTTCGAGAAGGCGTGATCCGAATGCACCTAGACAAGGCGCAGATCTGCAATATACCATGTCACTTACATTTGAAGAAGCAGCATTTGGAAAAGAGACAGATATTGAAATTCCGCGTGAAGAGACATGTGAAACATGTAATGGAACCGGAGCTAAGCCAGGGACGAAGCCGGAAACATGTCAGCATTGCCATGGAACAGGGCAGTTAAATGTGGAGCAAAGCACGCCGTTTGGTAAAATCGTGAACCGACGTGTCTGCCATTACTGTAACGGAACCGGAAAAGAGATAAAACACAAATGTTCTACTTGCGGAGGCACAGGTAAGCTGAAAAAGCACCGCAAAATTCATGTGAAAATCCCTGCCGGTATTGATGATGGCCAGCAGCTTCGCATGGCTGGACAAGGTGAAGCCGGAACAAATGGCGGGCCAGCCGGTGATTTGTACATTGTCTTTCATGTTCGAGCCCATGAATTTTTCGAACGGGATGGCGACGATATCTATTGTGAAATGCCGATTACCTTTGTTCAAGCTTCACTGGGTGACGAAATTGAAGTGCCAACATTGCACGGTAAAGTAAAACTGAAAATTCCTGCAGGAACGCAAACGGGAACAAGATTCCGTTTAAAAGGTAAAGGGGTTCCAAACGTGCGCGGCTATGGAGTTGGAGATCAGCATATTCAAGTACGCATTCTCACTCCAACAAAGCTTTCCGATAAGCAAAAGCAGCTGTTAAAAGAATTTGCGGAAATCAGCGGGAAAGCGCCGATTGGCGAACATGAGGAAAGCTTTTTTTCAAAAGTAAAAAGAGCCTTTACAGGCGAGTAAGGATTGGAGTTGGTAGAAATGAAATGGTCTGAAATCAGCATTCATACAACAAACGAGGCGATCGAACCCATCTCGAATATTTTGCATGAAGCCGGAGCAAGCGGCGTCGTGATTGAGGATCCGTTCGAGCTTTCGAAGGAAAGGGAAGATCGATTCGGTGAAATCTACCAACTGAATCCTGATGATTACCCCGAAGAAGGGGTTATCATAAAGGCTTACTTGCCAGTCAATAGTTTTCTTGGCGAGACAGTCGACGCAATCAAAGACTCTATCAACAACCTGATCCTATACAATATTGATATTGGATTAAACAAAGTAACAATTTCTGAGGTAAATGAAGAAGAATGGGCCACGGCGTGGAAGAAATATTATAATCCTGTTAAAATATCGGAAAGATTTACGATTGTTCCGACATGGGAAGAATATACGCCAGTCTCAAGTGATGAATTAATTATCGAGCTCGATCCGGGAATGGCGTTTGGGACAGGTACCCACCCAACAACGGTTATGTGCATTCAGGCACTGGGAAAAACGGTTAAGGCTGGAGATGAGGTAATCGACGTCGGAACGGGTTCAGGCGTTTTAAGCATCGCCGCTGCCATGCTTGGGGCTAAACACATTCGCGCCTATGATTTGGATGATGTAGCCGTAACCCAAGCGCGGCTTAATGCCAAGTTAAACAAAGTGCACAGCAAAATCGAAATTGCTCAAAATAATTTGCTCGACGGTGTGGAAAACAACTCAGCAGATCTTGTCGTTGCCAACATCTTGGCTGAAGTGATTTTACGTTTTACGAGTGATGCAGCAAAAATCATTAAACCTGGAGGCTGCTTCATCGCCTCGGGAATTATTCAGCAGAAAAAAGAACAGGTAAAAGAAGCTTTGCTTTTTGCTGGATTCGAAATTAGCGAAACGATGATGATGGAAGATTGGGTTGCAATTATTGCGAGGAAAAAATAACTTTGATGGGGCTTCTTGAAAAGCCTCCCTTTTTTTTAGTAAAATAGAGAGTAATCTTTTCTAAGTAGGTGCATTTCGTGCAACGTTATTTTGTGAACACGTCTGCTAACGGCGAGCGCTTTATGCTAAGCGGAGAAGATCGAAATCATATCCGCAATGTGATGCGGATGCAGCCGGGGGATCCGATCATCTGTGTGGATTCTGAGGGAAAAAGCGCTCTTTGCAAAATCACAGCGTTGACTGAAGAGCAAGTAATTGCCGAAGTTGTCAAGAAGCTGGATGAAGATACAGAACTCCCCATCCGAATTACGATCGCTAGCGGTCTTCCAAAAGGAGACAAGCTTGAATGGATTATCCAAAAAGGGACAGAGCTTGGGGTCCATGCATTCATGCCGTTTGTCGCCGCTCGCTCCGTTGTAAAATGGGATGACAAAAAAGCCGCGAAAAAAGTAGAAAGATGGCTGAAAATCGCGAAGGAAGCGGCAGAACAATCCCACCGGACTTTTTTGCCAGACGTATTCAACCCTGTCAGCTTTAAAACAATGCTGGAGTTAAGCAATCAGTATGATTATAAATTGGCAGCTTTTGAGGAAGAGAGCAGGAAAGGGGAGACTTCCACTTTTGCCGCTACTCTTAAAAAAATGCAAAAGGGTGAATCACTTCTTTTGCTGGTTGGCCCAGAAGGCGGATTAACCGATGAAGAGATTAATCGTTTAAAGGAAAAAGATTTTGCCATATGCGGGCTGGGACCGCGAATTTTAAGAGCGGAAACAGCACCGCTTTATATGCTGGCAGCGATTTCCTATCATTTTGAATTATTGGGGTGAGGAAAATGCCGAATGTAGCATTTCATACACTTGGATGTAAAGTCAATCATTACGAAACTGAAGCGATTTGGCAGTTGTTTAAGCAGGAAGGATACGAACGGGTTGACTTTGAAACAACTGCTGACGTCTATGTTATTAATACATGCACGGTGACCAATACTGGCGATAAAAAAAGCCGCCAAGTGATTCGTAGGGCTGTCCGGAAAAATCCGGATGCGGTGATTTGTGTAACGGGCTGTTACGCTCAAACATCGCCGGCTGAAATAATGGCGATTCCGGGCGTCGATATTGTCGTTGGCACACAGGATCGCATTAAGATGCTCGATTACATTGAGCAATATAAAAAAGAGCGCGAGCCGATCAATGGTGTTCGCAATATCATGAAAAACCGGGTCTACGAGGAGCTGGATGTCCCTTCTTTTACCGATCGCACACGTGCTTCGTTAAAAATTCAGGAGGGCTGCAACAATTTCTGTACTTTTTGTATTATTCCATGGGCGCGCGGGCTGATGCGTTCACGCGATCCGAAAGAAGTAATCCACCAGGCACAGCAATTGGTTGATGCTGGATATAAAGAAATTGTTCTTACAGGGATTCATACGGGTGGCTATGGCGAAGATATGAAAGATTACAATTTGGCGATGCTTTTAAGTGATTTGGAAAGAGAAGTGAAAGGGCTGAAACGTCTGCGCATTTCTTCAATCGAAGCAAGCCAAATTACCGATGAAGTCATTGAAGTAATAAAAGAATCCAACATTATTGTCAGACATTTGCATATTCCGCTTCAATCCGGATCCAATTCTGTTTTGAAACGGATGCGCCGTAAGTACACAATGGAATTTTTCGCGGAGCGTCTTGATAGACTGAAAGAAGTGCTGCCGGGTCTTGCTGTTACATCGGATGTGATTGTCGGTTTCCCAGGTGAAACGGAAGAAGAATTTAGCGAAACCTATAACTTTATTAAAGAACACAAGTTTTCGGAGCTGCACGTTTTTCCTTATTCAAAACGGACGGGTACACCAGCAGCAAGAATGGAAGATCAGATTGATGAAGACGTGAAAAACGAACGTGTCCACCGGTTAATTTCGTTGTCAGACCAACTTGCGAAAGAGTATGCTTCCCAGTTTGAGGGAGAGGTATTGGAAGTTATTCCGGAAGATCATCATCAAGAAGGAGATCACAAAGGGCTTCTTGAAGGCTATACCGATAATTATTTGAAAGTTGTTTTTCCTGGAAATGATGATTTGATTGGCAAGCTTGTGAAGGTTAAGATTGCCAAGGCCGGCTATCCATATAATGAAGGCCAATTTGTCAAAGTAGAAGAAAATTTCCCGCTAAAAGAAACAGCTAAAGCAGTTATTTAATTTTAAAAAAACAGACGGCATCTGCCGTCTATTTTTTATGCAGGTAGAGGATGAAGTAGCCGAATTTTGTGGCGAAGGGGAGTGCAATGAAAGAAACGGCAATATTGAAAAGAACGCTGATATGTGCGAGCTGGACATCTTTTGCTTGTGCCATAAGGGGCGCCCATTCAGCGAGATATGGAATCAATGGGACAAACAGCAGGACGCCAAGGACGTTCAGCCAAACATGGGCATACGCGGCAAGCCGTGCCTCATGTCCGCCGCCGATTGAAGCAATAATAGCGGTAATGCATGTACCGATATTGGCTCCAAACATAATAGCAATGCCGGCATCTAGCTGCAGCAAACCTGCTGATAAAAAACCCATGGCAATTCCAGTCATAGCGGTACTTGATTGGATGATCGCTGTCAAAATGGCACCAGCGATAATGCTAAGAAAAATGCTATCATTCAGCGATAGCAGCAAATGCTTCACCATTGGCACGTCTGTTAGAGGCTTGGCGAATAATTCGAACCCTTTCATTGCTGAGAAAACGGCGGAAATCCCTAAAAGCAGCATTCCGATGCTGCGAACTTTTTTATTCGTGAAAAACATAAATACCGCACCAATAATCGCCAGTGGCACAATGGCCTGATCAATATCAATCGTGATCAATTCGGTTTTGAACGTAGTCCCAATGTTTGTGCCAAGAATGATCCCGATTGACTGTGGAAACGTCAAAATCCGCGATGAAATAAAGCCAATCGTAATAACCATAACGGCAGCGCTGCTCTGCAAAAGTGCGGTGGCAATCGTGCCTGTCAACATCCCTTTTAACGGGGTGCTTGTTAGTTTTGCAAGATAATATTTCAAATTCTCAGCGGACAAGTTAAACAATCCAAAGCGGATTATTGTCATTCCGAAAATAAATAACCCAATGCAAAGCGTAAATAAGCCAATATACAGCATGTCCGTTACCCCCTGCTCCATTGTATGGCAATAGAGCCAAAAGCATGACTGAAAACTGCCATATAAAAAAGAAAAGCTTGCAAGACGGTGTGAAATACAGTTGACCTTGGTTCAAGGTTATATTATAATTGCAAGGTACATGGATTGATGTAAGTGTGTTGTGTTTCGGAGGGAGGGAAAGAGAATGTCTAAAACCGTCGTTCGTAAAAACGAATCGCTTGAAGATGCTCTTCGTCGCTTCAAACGTACAGTATCTAAAACTGGTACTTTGCAAGAAGCTAGAAAGCGCGAATTCTACGAAAAACCTAGCGTAAGACGAAAGAAAAAGTCTGAAGCTGCAAGAAAACGTAAATGGTAAGAGAGGGTGTAAACAATTGAGTCTTCTCGAGCGTCTAAACAATGATATGAAGCAAGCGATGAAAAGCAAGGAAAAAGACAAACTTTCCGTAATTCGGATGGTCAAATCTTCATTGCAAAATGAAGCCATTAAACTCGGCAATGCTGAGCTGTCCGAAGAGGAAGAGTTAACCGTCCTTTCTCGCGAATTAAAACAACGCAAAGACTCCCTCCATGAATTTGAAAAAGCCGGTCGTGAAGATCTGGCTGAAAAATTGCGTGCAGAGCTGGCAGTTGTTGAACTGTATATGCCTGAACAGTTATCGGAAGATGAGTTGGCTGAAATTGTAAAAGCAACCATATCGGAAACTGGCGCAACTTCAAAAGCGGAAATGGGAAAAGTGATGGCTGCAATCATGCCGAAAGTAAAAGGCAAAGCAGACGGATCACTTGTTAATAAACTTGTACAACAACACCTTTCATAAATAATCTGATACCAAGCCGCAAGCGATAGCTTGCGGCTTTTCCAGTATAGCCTGTCCTTTAA
>JAKACS010000045.1 GCA_021821235.1 Bacillota bacterium | reverse complement strand
CAAATTAACGTATACTCAATTACACTTTATAATGATACATGTTCGTGTCTACCAACTTACATGGTTTGAACCAGAAGAATCTCTTCAATAAGCGGAATCTCCTTTTTTAGCATAGCTAAGAGACACTGGTCAACTTTATTGTCAACTTCGCAAATCGTGATCGCAGGGCCATTGATTTTTGAACGTTCATTTGCCATTCGGGCAATATTAAACCCTTTTTCTTCAAGAAATCCTGATAATTCAGCAATAACTCCTTTTTGGTCAATATGGCGGATCACCAATGTTGGACGTTCTCCACTAAATTTTAATGGATAATCCTCAAATTCCTGGACCTCTACTTTACCCCCACCTAAAGAACTAGCTAATACCTTTATCCGGTTCGAAGCCCCTGCTAATTCAATCAAAACCGTATTCGGGTGGTAGCTTCCAAGAACTCGGTTCGAGAACTCGTATTGTAAATCTTTTTTTTCTGCTACTTCTTTTGCATTCGGAATATTGTTGTCCATTGTCGTTAATCCAAGCACACCTGCTAACAATGCTAAGTCGGTCCCATGTCCTTGATAGGTTTCGGCAAAAGAGCCCATCAGCGAGAACTTCACATAGAGTGGTTTTTCATTTAAGAGCTGCCGGGCAATATTTCCAATTCGGACAGCCCCGGCTGTATGGGAACTGGAAGGTCCAACCATCACAGGGCCGATGATTTCATAGGCACTGTGATACTTTGCCGGTGCACATAGATTGCTGCTTTCGCTAAAAATCTTCTCTTTTAAATTTTTTCCTGTCTGGGTTCCGGCAAGCCCGCCAATCCCTGTTTCACGCAACGACTCAGGCATTTGCTGTCCGACATCATGCATCACTTGAATCACTTCATCTGGAGGAATGACACTGTTTATTCCCGCTAATGCCATATCTGCCGCTGCTTGAGCAGTAAGCGCATGTAACCCATTACGAATGATGCACGGAATTTCAACTAGCCCTGCAACCGGGTCACATACCAATCCAAGCGAATTCTTTAAAGCAATCCCTACTGCATTTCCAACCTGTGCCGATGTTCCGCCGGCAAGCTCTACAAGGGTGCCCGCCGCCATGGCTGTAGCTGATCCGACTTCAGCCTGACATCCGCCTGCAGCTCCCGAAATCGAGGCTTTATTGGCAATCACCAAACCAAGGGCAGAAGCCGTGAACATTGACTGCACAATCTGCTCTCGTGTGAATTTCCCACTGTCAAGTGCATGAACAAGAACAGCCGGCAAAATTCCTGCTGAACCTGCAGTCGGTGTCGCGACAATCCTCCCCATCGCTGCGTTGACTTCAGATACAGCGAGCGCATTGGCCATAACCACTAGTGAGGTTGGATGGACAAATGAATTCCCGGTATAGGCATATTGGTAAAGACGGTAGCCATCTCCGCCGGTTAAGCCAGTGCGGGACATGACAGCACTGTTTGTCCCTTTTCGCACGGCTTCTTCCATTACTGTAAATTGTTCAGCCATTTTCTCAAGGATCATCTGTTTTGAATAACCCCTTTGTTCCTCTTCAGTTTTTATCATCAATTCAGAAATTGTTGTATTTTCTTTACCCGCAAGTTCAATCAGTTCTTTTAAGTTGGTAAAAGACATGTTACTTTCCCCTTTCACATTGAAAGTCCTCATGTTTCTAAAGGATGGATACATTATAAACCGTCCCCTTTATTTCATCTACTGTTTAATAGGAATATTTTCCCGAAATTCTGAGACATTAACCACGTTCCAATTAATCGATCTCCATTGCACATGTACTGGAGATAAAGCTGTCTCCGACTAGAAAACCATATTCTTCTTGATAATCAATTTTAGTTTCTTCATCTAAATAACGTTTTGTAAAACGATCAAACCGGATCTGAATCCCATCCATCTCAATGCATAAATCGTTTCGCCGCGGTTCATCAAATAGAATTGATAACTTAACTGATATCCCACATCCGTCTGCAACTTCGGCATCAATCCGAGGAATTCCCTCTTCATTTGCAGCCAATACTTTTAGCATTTTTATAGCTGCTTCTGTCATTTTTAACATGATAAGACCTCACTTCTTTTAACCTTATTAATAAACCTCCTATGATTTCTGCAAAATAGCCGCTCTTTCACCTGTATCTTTGAAGTTCCATTGGTTTCCCTTTTTCAGCAAAATCAATCGTTCTAGGGTAAGCACAACAAAAAAGAACAGAAGAAGGCAAAATTTCTACCCTCTCTGTCCTTTTACCTGAAAGTTTGGCCCACAAAAAAGCGGATCCCCTTTGGTGGCATATTAAGAAATATGCACTCTCCAGAGCTACGTCATGTAATGGTTCTTTTTACCTGAGAGATTTATTCCAAGGATTTTATGGAATTTGCTCCTTCGGCGGCGACATTCGTCACTCTCTCCCAATACAATCAACCGTAAATTATTTAGTTGTTCATTATGTAAACGCTACCATAATTTTATTTAGAAAACTAATAGCGTCAACTTTTGCATAGCAAAGGAGCTAGTTTCATTCATTATAACTCGTCGCTTGTGCTGCTCGAAAATATCTTCGTATTTCCTTCTTGCGTGCGAGGTTATTTGATAGAAGCTTTTTCAAAGTCCAGCTGGGTCTTGCGTCTAACACTATTCTCCCAGGAATCGGTACCTTTCGCCTCCATCAAGAGGGTGCATAAACCGAATCAACCATAGTTTACCCAGGTTTTCCCTTTTACTGGTATCCGCTGCACGATAGACAGTCCTATCAACCAGGTTTTTCCTTTTTCTGCTCTGGATGAAGAGTTAGAATAAAAATTTTGCCATTACTAAAAGATCATGAAGAACGCTTTTTCATGACCTTAAACACTATTTTGTTTCGTACTGCCTTTTTGCCAGTTCGGTTAGACCAATTTGATTTAAATAGCTGATTGGCGCCAAGAAAGTAATCGTTACCACACCAGGATGGCGGCCAATTTCAATTGAGCCAGTGATGGTTGCGCGGTTCATCACTTCTGGCACAGAAATGTTGAACAAATCAGCAGCTCGCTGCAATCCAACTTCTGTGGCTTCATTTAAATTTGCACCCGTACCAATGATCGAAATAGGGAGCGATTCTTCCAATTCTGCCACTCCCCATTGCCCGCTAACCTTTAATGCCGCTTCTTTTTCTTGTTGACTAATCGGTTTTGCCAAATAGGACAAGTCTTCTTCTACCGGAAAGAGAATCGGTCCCGCAAGCGTTAATCCTTTTATTACTTGAACTTGAAGAGAGACGATCCCGGCAACGTCTGTCGTATGTCCGGCAATTTCACCGTTTCCTTGCATGGCATGCATATCACCGATATAGACACCGCCGCCAGGCACTTTTACCGGACAAATCAAAATCGCTCCTTCACGTACCCGATTAATATCCATATGCCCATCTGTTCGCTCTTCCAATTGTTCCTTTGTCAGACCGTATTCATGAGGAGCTCCAATCAAAAATTGACCAAAGTCTCCAGCATTATGGGAATCAGGAAATGGTCTTGTTGGGGTCGTACCAAGCTGTCCCAGAAATGGACGAAGTCTTGCAATAGTTCCGACCAGATCATGAGGGGCGAATGTAACAATCGGATTTTGGACTGAATTTTCTGGTGTGGACATATAGAAATGTCCACTCTTTGCCGCTTTTTCTGCCGCTTCTTGGTTTAGGGTAACACCAACTTTTCGTTCCGGGTCAAAAGCAATGGTATATCCGTTAGTAAATACAAATGGGGTAATATCAGATCCGCAGCTTTTACAACGAATTGCCTCAGGGCCGATTCCTTCAATCCTTGTCTCAGGATACATTTCACCACATTCCGGACATTTTACTGCAACAAATGGATCTCCGATAAAGCGGCCTTCCACAGGTTTATCATTCCCTGAAGAAGTGACAATGGAAGTAACTTGAATGCTATTAATCTTAATGGCAATCGCATCTCCCACTTCAGCTCCTTCAACATAAACAGGCTTTGTTACCTCATGTCCACCACGAAGACAAGGGGTAATCATCGGCCCCCAACAGCCGGGTGCCGTATTAGCAATAATATACCCGCCATCTTGCACAGGACCAAGCATTTCTTTTTCCGGATCAAGGATTCCATTCGTAAATTCATTAACAAAAACAGTTTGCTTTGACTCCATCCATGTTCCCTCCATTTCAAAATATGTAACCCTTTTCATTATAATCTATTTTTTCTCTTTATTTCGATTAAGAGGTTTAGGATTTAAAAACTTTGCGTTTTCCTTTTTGAAATTTAGTTCTGCTTTCAATATGCTTTCTCCATCAATTTTCTTGCAAAAATAGGGCAAAGGATCATTCTCTCCTTTGCCCTAAATTCTGCATTTATTCTTCCTTTAAACCATTTTCGCGAATTGGTTCATCTACTTTTAAAAATTCCGGCATGCTGTGGGTTGCCATAATCCCGTGATAACTGACGTCAAGCCCGAGTTCCTCTTCCTCATTGGTTGCCCGGATCGGCACCCATAACTTAATTAGTTTCAGTCCGACCCAAGTTAATCCAAAGCCCCAGGCACAAAGGACAACCAGTCCAAGAAATTGGACGCCAAGCAAATGCCAGCCGCCGCCCGTCAGCAATCCGCCTTTTGTTGCAAAAAGACCAACTGCAATTGTTCCCCATGCCCCTGAAGCCGCATGGACAGGAAACGCTCCAACCGGATCATCAATTTTCCGGGCTTCTAGCCAATCGGTTGCCGCCATCATGATGATTCCTGAGACAATACCGATAACAATCGAAGCCAAATCACTTACAAAGGCATTCCCCGCCGTAATTCCGACAAGCCCGGCAAGGGAACCGTTAATCACAGACGGCGCATCGGAACGGCCGTAACGGAACAGCGTATAAATCAAAGTTACCGCTCCCCCTGCTGCAGCTGACAACATCGTCACAATTGCAATATGGCCAATGCGCACATCTGTCGCTTGCAAAGTACTGCCGGCATTAAACCCAAACCAGCCAAACCAGAGTAAAAATGCGCCGACAGATGCTAAAGGAAGATTGCTTGGAAGGGAGATTGAACTCGTTCCATCCGGGTTGAATTTCCCTTTTCTTGGTCCGAGCAAGATTGCCGCCGCCAGTGCAGAAAAACCGCCTAAGGCATGGATTACAGCCGAACCGGCAAAATCCTGAAATCCTAATTTACTTAGCCAGCCGCCGCCCCATACCCAGTGGCCGGCAACCGGATAAATGAAAGCGGTCATGAGAACGACATAGAGAATATATGCCCGGAAATTAATTCTCTCCGCCACCGCACCGGAAACAATCGAAATAACAGCAATGACAAACGCCGCCTGGAATAACCAGAATGTGTCAAGCGAAACCGGCAAATCTAAATAGGAAAAATCACCTTTTAAGAAAAAACCGTTTTTTCCGATGAAAGATAAGAAGTCCGCCCCATACATTAGGGCAAATCCTATTACATAATAGCTCAACGTACCAATTGTGATGTCCGCAAATACTTTCATAATGATATTCACACTATTTTTCGAACGGACAAACCCTGCTTCCAGTAAAGCAAAACCGCCTTCCATTAATAAAATCATTGCTGCTGTAAGAACAACCCAAATCGTATTTAAACCGGATTGCAATACTTGAATTGTCATTCCGTTATTCCTCCTTGTTCCACCCAACGTTTCAGATCAGCAATGATATCATTTGCCAAAACAATTTGTTCCATTTCCGATTCTGCATGAATCTTTTGAATCAACACATTGATTTCGGCAATTTTTCGATTGATTTGCTCAATCTGCTGAAATCGGTCTTTGACATTGACAAGATATTCGACAGCCTGATGATGAACAGGCGGACGCCCGGCAAAAAATTTTCGAACGGGGGAAAGCGACTGGTACCAAACTTCATGCGATCTTCGTTTTTGTTCAAATTGCTTGATTTTTTCTTTGATAATTTCAATTTCATTTTGTTTCCCTAGTTTAATAGCTTCCAGTGCTTCAATCAATTGGTCAGATGAGAACCAGAAAACAGGATTTTGATAATAATCATTTACCGCAATCATGTTATATCCCCTAACATATTAAAATAAAACTTATTTATTCTCAGACACATACTAGTAAATACTATAAAATAAAATTATATGTTAGATTACCTTACATATACACGTTACATTTTCTGATTATAAAGTGATTTGTCATCAAAGTCAATCATTATTACCGTTCGTATGAAATGCCAAAGTATTCCTTCAAACTAAAATGGGGCTCCCTTGCACTTATTTGTTTTTCTTTCCCTCTCTTTGTCCATTCCATGCAAAAAGCCCACCCGATTCGGATGAGCTTTTTTGAATCCATTATTTTAACAACATATATAGAAGGAAAACGACTGCCAACGCAAAACGATAATAGGCAAATGGCTTTAATTTTATTTTTGAAATAAGCTTTAAGAACACTTTAATGACAAATAAGGCAACAATAAATGCGGTAATAAAACCGACTCCAAAGAATGGAATATCGCTTGGTGATAAATATTTATAGCTTTTCACCAAATCAAGTCCGGAAGCTGCGACCATCATCGGCACCGCGACAATGAAAGTAAAATCTGCGGCTACCCGATGGCTTGTCCCCGCAAGAATACCACCGGCAATCGTTGAACCTGAGCGAGAAAATCCTGGCCACAGCGCTAAAACTTGATACAAACCAACTGTAAAAGCTTGCCGATAGGTTAATGAATCTAGATCGGTAGTAGGATTTGGTTTTTTTCTATTTTCGGCAAAAATCATTAAAATACCGCCGGCAACGAGCCCAATTAATACAGTTGTAGGCGAAAAAAGATACGTTTTAATCGCCCCGCGGCCAATCAAGCCGATGACAACCGCCGGGATCATCGCCAAAATGACATGGATGAAATTTAAGCCTTGGCGCTTTTCTTTTGAAAAAACTCCTTCGATCAATACAATAAAACGTCGCCAATAGACAACGACAACTGCAAGAATGGAACCGAGCTGGATAAAAATTTCAAATGTTTTCGATGCTTCTCCAGTATAGTTAAGAAGATCTCCTACTAAAATTAAGTGCCCTGTAGAGGATACAGGAAGAAATTCAGTCAGACCTTCGACCATTCCCAAAATGATGGCTGTAATGTAATGAAACAATTTAACTTCCTCCTTATTAATGCAGCTCCTAAAAATGTTATCATACTTATTTACTCTAACCGACCATACCGCTAAATTGCAATACATTAAAACGCCTAAGCAAAACAATTTTTCAGCTTAGCTGTTTGTGGATCACCGGCATTGACAATGGCAGCTTACCTTCGACTAACTCTTGTGCCGGACGGCCAAGAGCATATCCTTGTCCAAGTTGAACCCCCCGTTGTTGCAAAAATCTCAGTTCTGATATGGTTTCAATTCCTTCAGCAATCACTAAGGTTTCCGATTGCAAGGCAAATTCCAGCAGCAGTTCAACCAAGTGCTGCTGTGTCGGGTGTGCTTCAATCTTTCGAATCAGCGATTTATCAATTTTTATAAACTCGGGTTTTAAATACCCAAGCGTTTTCAGACTGTTGTAACCCGTCCCCGCATCATCAACCGCAATCCTGAATCCTTGGCGGCGATAGTGGCCGACAATTTTTTCAAATTGTTCATAGTCAATAACCGCTTCCTTTTCCGTTAATTCCAAAACAATTTGATCCGGGGTTAGACCATAACGATCCAATAGCTCTAACGTCTTTCCGCTTCTGTAGGATGGATCGGCCAACACTTGCGGCTGGATATTTAAAAATACTAACTTTCCTTGAAGCTGCGGTGATGCTTCAATTTGCCGGGAATACCGTTCAAGTGAAAGATTCCGTAAAAATTGTTCGATTCCAAACACCGCTCGGCTACTTCCTACATAGTCATAGAATTTTTCAGTTGTCGGGAAATGTGGCGAGTGGTCGGGCCGGTTCAGAACTTCAAATCCAATCGTAGAGCCATGACCCAGTGAAAGAATCGGCTGAAAGACAGTCGTTATTTTTGGGGCATCCATTAAGGTTTTTAGCTCCCGCTCCCGGCAGTATTCCTGATAAAATTGTTGCCGATTTTCATACAAAAAACGCAGATAGTCGAATCGTTTCATTTTGCCACCTTTTAAAATTGTCTGTTTTGCCACAATTAATTATAAAGCACATAAACCGTCTCTCTTGTAAATTTTTCGTAAAAAATTTTCTTGAGTGTTTTTCTTTTTAGTAGGAGAATGGCGGCGTTCGACCGGCTCTTTCGTACCCTATTTTCCCATTCGTTAGAAGAACGGCTCACGATTCCACGGTTTACGCGGCTTTTTCCATTTATTAAGAGTATCTTTTATGTCTTCACGATCGGATTGAGGAAACCGTTTTTTATTACTTCCATTGTACATGGATTTAACTATAAGATTGACCTGTACTCACTCATAATTTTTATCCCTTTTGACTGATACTATAGAAAGAACATTTTGAGGAGGGATCAGCGTGTTCAATCAATTATTTCCGGCAGCGACAACAAAAGTGAATCGAAATACACCGGATTATATCAATGAAACAATCCAACGGAAAATCGCGGAAACTATACGCATTTATAAAGAAAGGGATAAAACGGAAATCAAAAAGCGGCTTGAAGAATTGGATTTTGAATGGGACACAGAACGGGTGCTAGAGACCAACTTGGCAGCGATTACCTTTCTTGCTTCCATTTACGGGCTGACAAAAAATCGGGCGTGGATGCTTATTTCCGGCACTGCAAGTGTATTTATGTTCCAGCATGCCCTGCAAGGCTGGTGTCCGCCATTGTTGCTGATCAGAAAGCTCGGTATCCGGACAGCTGAAGAAATTGACCAGGAAAAAGACGCCTTAAAACAACTTCTTTTGGAAAAATAACCTAGTTATCGTTTTCGGATGAACACCTTGATTTGATAAAGGAAGAACGCTAAACAAAGCGTTAAAAATGAAAAAAAGAGCGCCACTGTGGCGAATGCAAACACATAGGCATTGTACTCAGCCATTTTTCCAATCACTTGCTCACTTGGGATACTGGTAAACTTCGCAAACACATTAAACAAAAACAAAATGAAAAAAATCGTTGCCAGGCCGTTGGCTGAATTGCGCATATCTTCCCTACTCAATGCAATATGGGAAGATATGCTGATGGCTGCAAGTAAAAAAAGCCAAAACGACGGCCGAATGATATTCTCCAAGGTAAAAAAACTTTTACCAATGGCCAAGGCCGCACCGGCAATGATCGTCAATCCATTAAGATTACTGTTTCCCGTTATGAGAGTCTGGCGAATCTCAGTCTGGAAAGCCGCGAAAGAATGTGGCACCAAGTAATACATCCCTAAAAGCAATGCCGCGATTCCACTAAAAAGCGGACCCAACCCGATAAAAAAATTCCCTACCCGCTGGTAAAGGTTGTTTCGGCTGTATTCATGCTCGACATAGCCAAGCACCCCATCCGGACTGTTTAACTGCAGCAGTTTTACCCGCGTTACCCGGTGCCCCCAGAGAAAACACATCAGCAAATGTCCCACTTCATGGATCGGCGTCCCAAGCCATGCCGTCAGCATGACCCCTTTTCGTCCAAAAGCGCGAACAAGCATGGAATTGGACAGCTTTTCAAGATAGCCCAAAAGAAGGCCACTTGAAATCAGCACTCCAAGCAAATAAACTAATTGAACGAAACTCACCCAAGCGAACTGAACAATCGATACGGCAATATTCATTTCTCATTCCCTCGCAATTTAGCCAAACCGGTAAATTAAAAACCGTTCATATGGATCATGTTTAATTAGATTTTGCAGATCTACTTCCAGTTTCAATTCAAACAGGGAGTATTTTTCCAAAAAATAAACATAGTCATCTGCTGGATAGTATAAAATCAGTTCCATTTCCCGCGGCGATTTTTCAAACGAAAGAAGCAAATTATTTACAACTGTTCGAAAAATTTCCACTGAAAAAGGATTAAAAAAATAAAAGCGATTGTCCCGCGGGTCAACCGGATAATCTTCTGCTTTGCCGCAAAAAAATTGCACCTTCTTCGTCTTTTTGCAGTACTGTTTCATATTTGCAAGTGCCTTTTGACAAAGCAATTCATTCATTTCCACGCCGACAACTGAGGCACCTGCCACATAATGAAAAAAGAAATTGAGCCGCCCTTTTCCAGAGCCAAAGTCAATGATACGATCACTGCTTTTCAACTCGTAATTTGCCATTAATTCCTCAAGGACAATATACGGAGTCGGCTCATAGCGGTGGTAATGGAGAGAAGGATGGAAACCTTGTTGCTCCCCTGTTGTCTTGATGTTTAACAATTTTTCATAAAAATATTCCTTCATGCGTCTTCCCTTTCCAATCAGTTTAAACCTTGTTTCCCGATTGCGTCTCGGTCTTCATGTCGATTCGTTCACTGACAAATGTCGAACCAAGTATCAAGGCCCCGCCAATCATTTGCACTGGGCTCATGCTTTCTCCAAGAAAAATAGCCGCAATCACGACCGCAGAAATCGGATCAATATAGCTTAACACCGCAATCGTTTGCCCCTTCAGTTCCTTTAGCGAAGTAAAATAGAAAAAGTAAGCAACACCCGTATGAATGATACCAAGAATAAGGATAAACGTGAGCGAATAACCTGTTATCGCGGATAGATCCAAATGATCTTTGAATATAGTGTACGGTAGCAACACGAGTGCAGCTACCATTAATTGAATCAGAGTCGTCTCAAATCCGGAAAGTTTTTTAATAAATTTATTCATTAAAATAGCGCTGGCATACAGAGCCGCAGCCGATAGACCGTAGATAATTCCGATCGCATGGTTGTAGGCTCCTCCGTCCGCACCGCTCGTTTGCAGATTGACAACAAGAAACAAGCCGATCATCGCGGTTAGGATACTGCCAACTTTAACGGGCGTCAATTTTTCTTTTAACACAAACGGCGCTAAAATCATGACAAACACCGGGGCAAAATAATAGCTTAAAGTAGCATTGGAAATTGTTGTGTACTTGTAGGCTTGAAACAAAAAAATCCAGTTAAAACCAATCGCTGCTCCCGAAAGCACGAGCAGCAAACCATTTTTCTTCAGCGAATCCCAGGTTGTCTTCTTCTGTTTAAGGAAGACGCTGACGATCAAGAGGAACAGACTGCCGATCATCCCTCTCAAAAAAGCAATCCCACTAGAAGGCAAATCCACATT
>JAKACS010000044.1 GCA_021821235.1 Bacillota bacterium | reverse complement strand
AAACTCCGTGTATTTGAACAGGCTGCGGTTCATAAACCGCCGGCACAAATCGCGCAAAATCGCATCGTCTTCATCCTGCCAAATCTGAAAATAATACAAAATCACCGACTCATCGAGTTTTACATAGTCTTCCAATGTCACATTGTCATGAAAAAAAGAATAAAAGTGATGTGGTTCATGTTTGAAGGTGTAATGATGCTCGTATAAGTCCTTTGCCCGGTGCAAAATTTTTGAGAGAATCACTTCTGCGCTCCGTGATACTGGATGAAAATAAACTTGCCAATACATTTGGTAGCGGCTCATAATGTAGTCTTCAACTGCATGCATCCCGCTTTTCTTAATGACGACCTGATCTTCGCGCGGCCGCATTACGCGCAGGATCCGCTCCATATCAAAGTGGCCGTAGCTGACACCCGTATAGTAAGCATCGCGCTGCAAGTAGTCCATGCGGTCGGCGTCAATTTGGCTGGAAATCAAGCTGATTACCAGCTTTTTTTCCGAGGTTTTTGCAATCACTTCCGCCACTTTCGCAGGAAATTCCGCTCCGACTTTTGCCAAAACCTTATTCACTTCCGTGTTCCCAAGAATGATCGCACGCGTAAAATCCTCATGGTCAAATTCGAATACTTTTTCGAAGGAATGGGAGAAGGGGCCATGTCCCAAATCATGCAGGAGGGCAGCGCACAGCGTCAGCAGGCGGTCTCCATCGTTCCATTCCGGCCTTCCTGCAAAAACATCATCAATAATGCGGCGGACGATTTCGTATACTCCGAGAGAATGGTTGAAGCGGCTGTGCTCAGCACCATGGAATGTTAAAAAAGTGGTTCCGAGCTGTCTGATTCTTCGCAAGCGTTGAAACTCTTTAGTTCCAATTAAGTCCCAAATCACCTTGTCACGGACATGAATATAGCGGTGAACCGGGTCTTTAAATACCTTTTCTTCACTGAGCTTTTCTGCCGAGTACCCCATTCTCTCCCCTCTTTCTCTTATGCTAGTTTCTATTATATCCTCATTTACAGCCCAATTCACCCAAAATCCAACAAAATTCTCTGTTCGTTTTCGACATTTGTTCCAGTGGGAGGTTTCAAGCGAAAAGAAAACCACCAACGACCGGTGCCGAAGGTGATTATTTAAGCTTTTTGTTTATTTTTTCGATTAATTCCTCTTCGGTTAATGCGGCAACCGGACGATTGTTAACGAATGCAAATGTTTTTTTTCGCCCCGGTCCGCAGTAAGATTGGCAGCCAATCTCGATTTTTGCATCAGGATCCAGCTCTTTTAAGCGAGGGATTAATGTCTTTAAATTTACGGCCTGACAATCGTCACAAACACGAAATTCATTTGACATTTTTTCCAGCCCTTTCTAAAAATAATAGAATTTATATTTTTCTTTCGTTGCTATCTAGCTCCGATGTACTCGTTATTATAAGCTTATGATACCGTCGTTTTGCACGAACGATTTATCGTTCAATCCAATGGGAACTCCTATGGTATTTTACAGTTTCTTTTATGGCAATGCAAGTTGTCTTCCTTTTTCCAGATGCATGTTTTTGGTTCTTTTCAAAAAATCTACTACCCTTTTAATCATTTTGGTATAAAGCTTGGGATATTTGGGAAACCTTAAACTAGAACTTTTTATAATTCATCGGGCAGTTGCATCGATGGTTACTATTCACATTGTAATTGAAGGAGTTGAAAGAATGAAAGTTCGCCAAGATGCTTGGTCAGAAGAAGACGATTTGCTTTTAGCAGAAACGGTTTTGCGGCATGTACGGGAAGGAAGCACACAGCTGAACGCATTTGAAGAGGTAGGGGATAAACTCAACCGAACCTCAGCTGCCTGCGGTTTTAGGTGGAATGCGGTTGTCCGCCACCACTATGAAAAAGCGCTCCAGCTGGCAAAAAAACAGCGCAAACAGCGGCAAAGACTGCTTGGAAAGGATCAGGGAGGGAAGAAAAAATTGCTTTACAATCCACCGATTCCTGCCGCAACAGAGTTTGAAAGCTTGGAGTTGCCAGTTGCGGTGGTCACGAGTAGTGAAGTAGAGACAGAAGCAGAGGATCTCTCAGTTGAATTAAGTTTGGAATCTTATCCAGTTCTACAACCACAGCAGCCAGCTTCAGCTGCCAATTTAACGCTTGAAAGCGTCATTGATTTCTTAACAAACTTTCAACATGCAAATCTGCAAAATAACACCTTAAAAAGGGAGAATGAAAGATTAAAAAGGGAAATCGACGAATTGCGTAAGCAAAATGAAGAACTGACCGAAAAAATCAATGATCTTGAACAAAACAGTGTCACAATGCAAGAAGATTACGAGACATTAATGAAAATTATGAATCGTGCCCGTAAATTAGTATTATTTGAGGAAGAAGAGCGCCCACAGACAAAATTTAAAATGGATCGCAACGGAAATTTAGAAAAAGTTGCGGAATAGCAGGGTGGCTTGAGAACCGGTAGCAGGCAGGCCGGTTGCTTACAGAATAGGAATGGGAGAATGGAGAGACATGGCAGCACGCCGTTATAACATAACAGCCGTAGACCGAATCCGGTTTACGGCTGTTTAAACGTTGATGATTTTATCGTTTCGCTCGACGACCCGTTCGTAATAACTAGGCAAAATTTCGAGTTCGTAGTCATTCAGCTGGCCGGTAAGAATCATTCCGCTCCAGCTTTTAAGCTGTGTTAAAAGACGCAGCATGATGTCGGCAATCGAAAACGGTTTGTTAAGCAATTCCGCGAGGGAAGCCATTACTTCCGGAACAATTTCCGGCGGGGAAAATTTTGACGCTTCACCCTTTTTGGCAATTTGGTAAAATGTTCGGATTTGTTCCGCCCTTTTGCTGCCGCTGCCATTTACTGCAAGATAGATTTGCACGGCTACTCCCTTTTTTAGACGCCGCTGCGAGATTCCAGCAAATTTTTTCCCAGCAATGCTTAAATCATAGCTTCCCGGGCAATATGAGCCTACCACTTCCCCGGCAGCAATCGGCAGCGGAAAATCGGCAAACATTTGCTGAACAAACAGCCACATCGTTTCATAGCCGCGATTAATATCAATCGCTTTTTCCGTCTCCGGCAAAATAAACGAAATGTTTAAAACTCCTTCATCAAGGACAACGGCAAGGCCGCCTGAATTGCGGACAATCACTTGATAGCCTTCCTGTCGCAGAAATTCCATACCTGCTGATAAATTGGGTAGTTTCGTATCTTGGATGCCGAGAACAATGGTGTTAGGATGCACCCATGTTCTCGCAGTGGCTGGTGCCTTGCCGCTGCCAATGGAGTTGCATAAGGTGTCGTCTGTTGCAAATGATTGCAATGCCGAAAAATGGACGCCTACTGCCGATTGGTCGATAATCCGCCACACTGGCTGGCACAATAAGCGGAGCGCTTGTTCCATACTGGGTACTCCTTTGATTGATTTGCTTCCATTGTAACATGTCGAGTGGGGTAGCGATAATCTGCCCCGCTCACACAGGAGGCCAGCCCGAAAATGGACTGGCCATCTTATTCTAAACCAACTACAATACTTGTGCTGCTGTGATTAACGCAAGCTTGTACACGTCTTCTTCATTACAGCCGCGGGAAAGGTCGTTAACTGGACGGTTCAGCCCTTGAAGAATCGGACCGACTGCTTCAAAATTCCCTAAGCGCTGGGCAATTTTGTAGCCGATATTGCCCGCTTCAAGGCTTGGAAAAATAAACACATTGGCATCGCCCTGAATTACCGATCCTGGAGCTTTGCTTTTTGCTACTGATGGAACAAAGGCAGCATCAAATTGGAATTCACCGTCAAGCACAAGCTCAGGTGCGAGCTGTTTTGCCTGCTCGACCGCTGCAGTAACCTTCTCTGTTTCCGGTGAATTGGCAGATCCCTTTGTCGAAAAGCTAAGCATCGCAACGCGCGGTTCAATATCGAACATCTTGGCTGTTTTAGCACTTTCAACTGCAATCTCCGCCAAATCCTGGCTGTCAGGGGCAATATTGATAGCACAGTCGGCAAACACATACCTTTCATCGTTGCGAACCATGATGAAGACGCCGGACGTTTTCTTGACGCCTTGTTTCGTTTTGATAATTTGCAATGCCGGGCGAACCGTATCGGCTGTTGAATGTGCCGCACCGCTGACAAGACCATCTGCTTTGTT
The DNA here is from genome assembly GCA_021821235.1 of Bacillota bacterium. The sequence goes on along the minus strand of JAKACS010000044.1, from coordinate 7,105 downwards.
TAAATAAACAAGCATCGTGCCAAAGTAGTTTTCATCAAGTAGAATCTTGCGGGCATCTTCTTCGGTTGCTTTGCCTTTGCGGCGGTCCACAAAGGAAGCAACCATCTCTTCCATCCCCGGATAATTTTTTGGATCATAAATTTCAGCGGCGTCTAAAGAAATGCCAAGCTCGGTTGCCTTTGCCTGTACTTGCTCAATGTTTCCGATGATAATCGGCGTAACCACTTGTTGCTCTGCTAAGCGGCCGGCAGCTTTTAAAATCCGCTCATCCATTCCTTCCGGGAAAACAATTTTCAAGTTCCGCCCGGTAATTTTCTGTTTCAAACCTTCAAATAAATCGCTCACGTCTAAATCCTCCTTTATGTTCATTGCCGTTATCGTTTTTAAACATTCACCTATTTAGCATACTTTACCGCTTGAAAAATTCAAGGACAACCATCACATGTAGCGCTTTCAAGTAAAATGTTTTTCTTTTCAGAAAATAGTTTCTTCCCGTTTTTACTATTTGCTTCTTACCGCTAAAATATCCTTATTGACAGTGGGATAACTGAATATCTTTTTAACCAGGAAGCTGTTCAACAATAGCAAGTGTTTATTCAAGAAGCGTTTGGCGAAATTATGGTATAGTATAGTTGTTCAAAGGGACAATGATGAGTAGGAGTGATGACAATGAGCGAAGCGGCACAAACACTCGATGGCTGGTATTGCCTGCACGATTTCCGGACAATGGACTGGACAACTTGGAAGATGCTTTCAAGTGATGAACGGCAGACAGCGATTCACGAGTTTTTACAATTAGTTGAAAAATGGAATGCCACTGAGGAACACAAAGAAGGAAGCCACGCAATCTATACGATTGTCGGGCAAAAGGCCGATTTCATGATGATGATTTTGCGGCCGACGATGGAAGCGTTGAACGAGATTGAAACTGAATTTAACAAATCGAAATTAGCGGAGTTTACGATTCCTGCCCATTCCTATGTGTCGGTTGTTGAGCTAAGCAATTATTTGCCTGCCGGGGAAGATCCTTATCAGAACCCGCAAATTCTGGCTCGGCTCTACCCAACCTTGCCGAAAGCCAGCCATGTCTGTTTCTATCCAATGGACAAGCGTCGTCAAGGTGATGACAACTGGTATATGCTGCCGATGGATGAGCGCAAAAAGCTGATGTACAGCCACGGTATGATCGGCCGCAAATATGCCGGAAAAGTGAAGCAAATTATCACCGGCTCGGTCGGCTTTGACGATTATGAATGGGGCGTTACGCTCTTTGCCGACGATGTCCTTCAATTTAAAAAGCTTGTCTATGAAATGCGCTTCGATGAAGTAAGTGCCCGTTACGGCGAGTTCGGCAGCTTCTTTGTCGGAAACATTCTCTCAAAAGAACGGATCGCAAACTTTTTGCAGGTCTAATTCGTTGTCATTGTTGATTTTGGATTCATCCGACTGGAACACAAACCAGCTGATTTAAGCGAATCTTTCATCAGAAAAACCGGGTAAAAACCGCCCGGTCCTTTTTTGGTTTGGGCGGATAAACGGGGCTGGCGATTTCTGCTCCATCCACACGCTTTCCGCGGGCGGTCGGGAGCCTCCTCATCGTTGCGCTCATCCGGGATACCTGCTTTTCCCGCTGGAGTCGGTGCCTTCTGCTCCAATCAACAGCTGCATAAACTGAATCAGCCATAAACTTCGAAACAGCCTTTTTGTTTATTGTAAAACCTGAGAATGGGGCATTTGGGGAGCCCTTAACGACCGTTTTGCTCTTTTTAACCTGAGAATGGGGCATTTGGGGACCCCTTAACGACCGTTTTGCCCTTTTTAACCTGAGAATGGGACATTTTAGGAAGGCTTACAAAAAAGATGGGTACCTATTTTACAAAAAAAAGATACTTTTTAGAAAATTAGGCTCCATATCTCGATTTTCCAGGAATCGCAAAAAAGGGTCAACATATAAATTCTGTTGATATCAGAAAAACCGGGCAAAAACCGCCCGGTCCTTTTTTGGTTTGGGCGGATAAACGGGGCTGGTGATTTCCGCTCCAGCCGTATGCATTTTTTTACAAGCTGGCTTCGTTCTATTTTCCCTCCGGCAAACATACGATTTAAACAGCGATTTGTTTTCATTGCCAATCTTCTTTTGACCTACATAAAAGTGAGGTGAAATCGTGTCATTTTTTGTGAACATGGGCGAAAGAAAATGAATATAGATATTTCGTTACTATCTGAGGAGGGAAAATGATGAATCAATTCTACAATCCGCAGGGCTTTCAGCCTTATACAGGCGCAGCTGGCCAAACGCCTTACACGCCGCAGCAAGGCTTTCAACAGCCGCAGCAAATGCCGCAGATGGGAGGAGCCGTTCCAATGCCTCAAAATGCACCAACATCAGGAGCCCAAGTGCCCGGTATGCTGCCGATTGAACAATCATACATCGAAAATATTTTGCGGCTGAATAAAGGGAAACTGGTTACCCTTTATGCAACATTTGAAAACAACAAGGAATGGAACGCGAAGGTATTTAAGGGGATTATCGAAGCAGCCGGCCGGGATCACGTCATTTTAAGCGATCCGCAATCAGGTATGCGCTATTTAATTCCAATGGTGTCAGTGGACTACATTACGTTTGATGAGCCGATTGAATATGAGTACCCATTCGGCAGCGGCCCATCTTTATCAACATACTCCCCTCGCTAAAAATGGAGCCGGATCACCCGGCTCCATTTTTTATAGATACTTCACTGCGCCAATGATCATCAATAGCCAAGCAGCTAAAAAGCTGACGCCACCAAGCGGTGTGATCGCACCGAGAATCCCAATCTTCGTCAAGCTCAAGAGATACAGGCTGCCGCTAAAAAGAACAATTCCGATCAACATCAGCCATCCCGACCAAGTAAACAGCGAACTCGCTGCTACTTTTCCGAGCAAAAGGGCAACGACAAGAATCCCGCTAGCATGAAACATTTGATAGGTGACACCTGTTTTCCAAATCTCTAAGTATTTCGGCTCCAGCTTGTTGGCGAGGCCGTGAGCACCAAATGCCCCAAACGCCACAGCCAAGAAAGCATTAATTGCACCAATGACAATAAAAACTTTCATTTATAACCCTCCTTCTAAAAGTCAAACAAGGAATCACCATTCGCACCATCGCCGTCATCCATTTCCAGCTTCTTCACCTGATTCAAAGTCGATAATGGCTGTGAAGGTGTTGTCGGAAAGGCCATTGATGCTGTACGGATCATTGCCTCATTGCTTTTTACTGTGTCATTTTCTTCAAGCAGTAACTCAGATAATATTTTAATAGAGTAAATTTTTTCCCGCAAGTTTTCCTCCTTGCTGCATGTTTTGGCCAGTTGCAATTCTGTTTCCATTTTCGCCAATAACGTTTCAACCGATATCTTCATGGACATATCCCTCCCGATTTCTTTTTCTATTGTACATGAGAAACAGCCGAAAATTAACCCATTTGCCGCTGCAGAAATTATGAAAAAGAACTCGACAACGGACGCCTCGTCATCGTTGGCTCAAAACACCACTAAGCTAAATTGTTGTTAAAACTAATAGCCGCTGCTTAGTTTAACTTTGAAATTGTAAACCCCGCACCTAAGAGTGGTGCGGGGTTTTTATTTTAACCCATGATTCGTTGATAAACGGATTTGGCACGGGCCAAATCTTTTGTTCCATGGATGAGCGCGCGGCCATCTGTAAAAATAACCATCCGCTCTTCTTCCATATCGACGGACACCAAATAAGGATTGCCGTTCACCAGATAACCTGCGGAGCGCAGCTGATCGGCAAACTGCTGCAATGATAGCTTTAGTGGCTTTCTAGGGCGTATCTGCACCGTATCCCGGCCGCAAAGCACGGTGGTCTTCGTCTGATTTTCCTTTTGCAAATAAGGATACGTGGGGTGTGTCCCGCATGATAAGCAGCCGGGGTCTTTTGCTTTTCCCATTTTCATTTGCTGGTATTCATTCCGCCAAACATCAAAGCTGACAAACGTTTTCCGTACAGCTTCCCAATCTTCTGCAAGAATTTTCAGCGCTTCGGCTGTTTGATGGGCGATCACCATTTGCACAGCCGGACCGATAATGCCGCCGGTATCGCATGTTAACCCTTGCAATGGAACCGTTCGCAGCAGGCAATTCAAGCAAGGGGTTTTTCCAGGAATAATTGTAAAACTCATTCCATAACTGCTGACACAGGCCCCATAAATCCATGGAACCTGATGCTTTTGCGCAGCATCATTGATCACCATTCTCGTTTCAAAATTATCGGTGGCATCGATGATTAAGTCCGCTGAAGCTGCTAATTCTTCAAGCATCTCCGAGGTGGCATCAGCAATGATTGCGGCAATTTCAACTTCCGAATTAACCGCTTGAAGACGCTTCTGTGCAGCTGCTGCTTTTGGCAATTTAGCGGTGACATCTTCTTCCGTATAAAGCTGCTGGCGCTGCAAGTTGCTTGCTTCCACGTAATCTCTATCAACAATCGTCAATTTCCCAACACCGGCACGAACAAGAACTTCGGCGTTTCCGGAGCCAAGAGCACCGGCACCGATGATAACGACATGCTTTTTGCTGATTTTTTTCTGTCCCTTTTTGCCGATTCCGGCGAAAAGAATTTGCCTTGAATAGCGCTCATTGGTACTCATGTTGTTTTCCCCTTTTTTCCACCCGCTTTAGCCGCCGCTTACCGGCGGAATAAAAGCGATGACATCTCCTGTTTTGATCACTTCATCATTGGCGGCAAACTCTTCATTGATAGCCGTCATCACCGCATCCATTTTCTGCAGCTTGTAGTGCGCTGTCATTTCCTCTTTTACTTCCGCTACCGTTTTTCCTGCGGCATCCCATTCGACCGATTCTGTGCCGGCGGCATCGCGTAAATGGGCAAAAAATAACACTTTATTCATTTAGATCGCTCTCCTCAGGTCTTCCGTTTGGATACTCAACGGTTTCTAGTTGATTTCCCAGCCATTTTTCACCGTTTTCCCAATGTTCCTTTTTCCAGATTGGGACGATTTCTTTGATTCGCTCAATCGCATAACGATTCGCTTCATAGGCATCAGCGCGGTGCGGCGTTGAAACGGCAATGACGACCGCCACATCGGTGATTTCAAGGCGGCCGACGCGATGCGTGATCGCTACTTTTGAACCTTGCCAGCGTTCTTCAATCTCTTTGCCGATTTGTTCAAGCTTGTTAACAGCCATGGATTCGTATGCTTCATAAATTAAAAACAATGTTTTTCTGCCATGTGTCAATTCGCGAACCGTTCCAATAAAAGTTGTGACCGCACCGGCCTCGCGCTGAATCACTTTATCAATGACCGATTGAATTTCAATCGGTTCTATTACAATTTCAAAATTCACTACCTTTCCACCTCATCGTTCAACTTGCCAAAAGCAAGTGAAAGTGTTGTTGGCTCTACTGCTTGAGCAGGCTTAGGCCCGCTCCTTTTTTCTACCCATTGTATAGCCTCTTCATATTCCTGCGGGTGATTCATGTTGAAAAAAATCCGTTCCAACTCACCTAGTTTAAACATCGACAAATCATTCTCTGATAAATATCGGACGTTCAGAAGGTCGAGAACCTGTTTCATGCGCAGACGATCGTTTCGGATACTTTCTTCCATAACAGCTGCGGCTTTCTTTTTAAAAATTGAAAACAAAGGATGCTGCTGACCGTTTATCATCGGCACGACCGCATCGTAATCAGCCGCCTGCTCGAGCATCATTTTTGCCAGTTCAGGTGAAATAAAGGGCATGTCGCAGGCAACAATCACATTCAGCTCATTGGCTGCCGCGGTTAACCCAGCATGGATTCCGGCAAGCGGCCCCTTTCCCGGGTAATGATCCGAAACGGTTGGCAACTGCAAAAACCGATATTCCTCAGGATGATTGGTGACGAGAATCAGCTCGCGAAAATGCGGCTTTAAAAGTGCGGCAAGCCGCTCGATATTCGGCTGTTCGTTGATGGGCAAAAGCGCCTTATTCGTCCCCATCCTACTCGATTTTCCACCTGATAGCAGTATCGCTCCCGCTTTCATGAACAGCACCTTCTTCCATCTTTTCGGCGATCGGCCCGATGGCCCATTTGCTCAAAACAAGCTCACGGTTGCCAGGCCCATGAAACATTTCTTTATCCATTATACTATTGAACGGATTCTGGTCGCCAGACAAAGCCCTCATAACCCCTTCATTGCGACTAAATCTTTTTCAAAAACGATTTTCCACAGTATAACCAGTTCTAAAACGATTACTCCTAACCGTATAATACTTTTGCAACTGTCTTTTAACAGTAATGTTTATCACGTTTCAGCCTCTTTTGAAATGGATGCTACTATACGTATACCCGGTTTTCGGCAGGCAGGGGTTTCGCTTTTTAAGGCTGATTTTAGTATGATAAGACTGTTTCCTATTTTAAAATAGATTTACTAAATGGAAGCGAGGCGAATAGGAATGAAACCGATTGAAGTAAATTTTGTCCAAGAAGCCATTAACCGCTTTGCTGATAAAGAAGTATATGTACACCTTGAAACGACGAACGGGGCATATGCCTCCCATCATGATGAAAATTTCTTTTCAGCAGGCGCGTATATCCGCAATGCCCTGATTCGATTTAAACGGGGGAAAATAACTGGAAGCGGACCTTATCGCGTTGGGCTAAAAATGGGAATCGGCTGGGTTTATGCGGAAGGCCTGACCCATTTTGAAATTGATGAAGAAAACCGGCTTCTTTTGGCTGGACATGATTTTAGTGGCAAGCTTGCCGTGGCACTTGAAATCAGTCAAATACCGTTTGAATGATGATGCCGCAAATGCTTACTTTCAGCGAGCAAAAATTGCTTGATTCATCTCACATTTTCAAAAAATCTTTCGAGGAGAGGTATCCATGGAAAAAGAACGCCATGTTTTAGTTGTGTTCCCTCATCCGGATGATGAAGCGTTTGGCGTTTCCGGTACGATTGCATCCCATATCGAAAACGGAACGCCAGTAACTTACGCTTGCCTTACTTTGGGTGAAATGGGACGCAACATGGGAAATCCCCCGTTTACAACTCGGGAAAATCTCCCGAAAATTCGCAAGGAAGAATTAAAACAAGCAG
>JAKACS010000043.1 GCA_021821235.1 Bacillota bacterium | reverse complement strand
CCTATGTACTGTTCATTATGGGAATCGGCGCAGGCGGAGTGATTTTCTTTCTAACCAGCAAGCAGTTTGCTGGGTTTTTGGCGGCATTCCTTGTCCTATTCTTGGCATCAGGCGTTGGTTCCGGATCAACGTTTCAGATGATTCCAACCCTCTTTATTCCAAAAGAAGCCGCACCTGTCATCGGTTTTTCGGCAGCATTTGCAGCCTATGGTTCTTATTTTATACCAAAGCTTTTCGGCTGGTCTGTAAAAGCTACCGGAACACCTGTTACCGCTTTTTATTTCTTTATTGCGTTTTATGTCATTTCCATCCTATTAAATTGGTTTTACTATCAACGGAAAACAACGGTACTATCTGAAAATATAAAACAAGCTGGATAATATCCAGCTTGTTTTTTAATTTAATATTTTTACTTTAACTTCTTTTGCTCCCCAGTTAATAGCATCCTGTTGTGAGGAAATAAAGACATCGATTCGATTTCCCTTGATACTGCCACCAGTGTCAGCTGCTGTAGCAATACCATATCCTTCGACATATACTTTCGATCCAAGCGGAATGACCGATGGATCAACCGATATAACTTTTGCATCGGGATTTGCTTTCAGGTTGACACCTGTTGCTGTTACGCCGGAGCATCCGGCACATGAAGCCGTGTAAGCTGTGGCCTTTACCGTAATTTCCTTTGAGCTGATTTGATTGTTTACTGGAATTGGTGCTACAGTCTTGCTTTGTACTTTCACCTCTGACTGGCTAGGTGTCTCTGCCGGGGCAACTTGAACCGCTGCTCGGCTTTGAGTGTGGGTATTAGTGCTGACTGCGGGTTCCGCTTTAAGATTGGACTGGCTTGTTGAAATGTTTGCCGCTTTATCATCAAGAATGACAAGATTTAATCCTGGTCGAATTAAGTCTGAATTTAGTTGGTTCCATTCTTCTAATTGGGATACGGTAACTTGAAAGTTTGCCGCGATCGCCCATAAAGTGTCACCCTGTTTTACTTCATAATGTGTTTCTTTTTGAATTGTTAACACATCTCCAGGGAAAATGACATCAGTTGTAAGGTCATTCCATTTTTTTAAATCTTCTACAGACGACTTATGTACTTGTGCTAGGTTCCACAGCGTATCACCTTTTTGTACTGTAATTTCTGCCGCCTGTACATTAGCACCTACAGTTCCTGAGAGTGCAGCTACTGCAAGCAAAGTTTTAATCGTTTTAATCATTGTTCTACCTCCCATGTTCTCTTAGCAGCTAACAGAAACAATCATACCATGTATTCTCTCAATCGAAAGAACAGGGAGATTAATAATCTTTTACAGATAATGCAGTCATATTACGAGAAGATGACTAATAGACAGAAATATTTGACTTTTATTTATTCACTTTCGGCCAATCTGAATGCCATGTTTATGGTAAAAATAAATCGAGCCGCCAAATCAGATGGTGATTGCCGGCTCTTTTTCACACTAGTTTAATTTCGAAATGGCTACAGCGCACGCTTTGAATTCGGCAGTTCCTGAAATAGGGTCAAATTCATTTAATGTTAAAACGTTCGTTGGCACCTCGCTCCAATGAAAGCTCATAAAAACAAGTCCTGGTACAACCTGTTCAGTAATTTTTGCTTTAACTGTCAATTCCCCTCTCCGTGAACGAACCTGTACCCGCTCGCCGTCAGCTACGCCGAGCATTCGGGCGTCCTCAGGATGAAGATCGATCGTTTCTTCCGTTTGTTTAATTTTTACCCCAGGTGCATAGTATCTTGTTTGGGTATGGGTGTTATAGGATTCATATCGTCTTCCTGTCGTTAACATAAACGGATACTCGGTATCTGGCAATTCCAGCGGAGGCGTATACTCAACAGGAATGAATGGAGATTTGGCCATTCCATTCTTTTCGGCCGGCTGATGAAAACGGTCGTGCAAGATAAAAGTACCTGGATGGCTTTCAGCAGGACAAGGGTAATGCAGGCTGTACTCTTTCTCAAGTCGCTGATAAGACATCCCACCATACATCTCCCAGGCGATGGTTCGGACTTCATCCCAAATTTCCTCACTGCTTTGATAGCTCATTTTATAGCCCATCTTTGTTGACAGGTCAGAGAGGATCACCCAATCTTCTTTCGTATTCGGGTGGGCCTCTACAGCGGTACGGACGCGCTGAATTCTTCTGTCTGTGTTCGTATACGTGCCATCTACTTCACCCCATGATCTTGCGGGGAGTACGACGTCAGCCAGTTCAGCCATTTCCGTCAGAAAAATATCCTGAACAATCAATAGATCCAGCTTTTCTAGCAGTTTTCTTGTGTGATTCATGTGAACATCCGCAAGAAGGGGGTTTTCGCCAATGACATAAAGTGCTTTCACTTTTCCTTCCTCAATACGGTCGAATGTTCGCGTCTGAGTGTCTCCACTTTCCGGGTTTAGGCTAACGTTCCACGCCTTTTCAAAACGGCTGCGGTATTCAGCATTTACCAGGCTCATTGCTCCTGGCAGCTGATTCGGAAGACAGCCCATATCCCCTGCACCTTGCACGTTGTTTTGACCGCGTAGAGGCATGATTCCTGAACCTTCTTTACCAATATTTCCCGTTAATAAAGCCAAGTTTGCTATATCAAAAACATTGTTTACACCGCAATGGTGTTCCGTGATGCCAAGGGTATAGGCAATCATTGCAGCACTTGCATTTGCGTATTCACGAGCTGTTGCAATAATGTCTTCAGCCGGAACACCGGTAATGCCGGCAGCAAATTCTGGCGTAAATGGATCAACTTGTTTTTCCAGCGCTTCGAAATCAAGCGTAAACTGACTGATAAACTCATGTCTATACAAACCTTCCTTTAAAATGACGCGAATCATTGCATTGATCAGAGCAATATCTGTTCCGACATTGATCTGCAAATGACGGTGAGCAATTTTTGCCATCTCAATTTTTCTTGGATCAATCACAATTACTTTCAAACCCGATTTAGCTGCTTTCTTTATTCTGTTGGCGATAATCGGATGGGCTTCTGATGTATTAGAGCCCATCAGCAGCAATACTTCTGCTTTGTCAAAATCATCAAGCGTATTCGTTGGGGAACCGCTTCCAAAAACAGTTGCCAGACCGGCAACACTTGGAGCGTGTCACGTTCGGTTGCAGCCGTCAATATTGTTGCTGCCGATTGCTGTACGCATAAATTTCTGGGTAATGTAGTTTGATTCATTTGTTGTCCTAGCACAGGCAAACATGGAAATCGAGTTTGGACCAAAAGTATTCTTGATTGTAGTCAATTTTTCTGCCATAAATGAGTAAGCCTCATCCCATGTTGTTTCAACCAATTTTCCTGCTTTTCGGATCATAGGCGTTGTTAACCTTTTTGCAGCATGGACATATTCATAGGCAAACGCGCCTTTCACACATGTCTGTCCTTTGTTGACGGGAGCGTCTTTATCACCGCGAATTTTGACGATACGGTTGTCTTTTACTTCCAAAATCAGCCCGCAGCCCGTACCACAATAACCACAGACCGTCTTTACAAAACTTGTCTCTGCCATTCATTTCCCCTCCCTTTAAAAACATATTGCCTATATAAATATATTAAACGATCTGACATAAATGATTGACGACTATTTGCAAAAAAGTTTGTCTATTTTTTGAAAAATAAAAACCTGAATTTTACACTGGGCAAAATTCAGGTTTTTTATTTTAAGCTGTTTTGGCAGGCAAGAGAATATTAAACGTGGTTCCTTTATTCGGCTCACTTTCAACATATACTTTTCCGTTATGGCTCTCGATGATCTTAAAGCTGACCATCAATCCAAGACCGTTGCCATTTTTCTTTGTCGTAAAAAAGGGCTCACCCAGTTTTTCCAGCTTTTCAGCGGGGATGCCAACACCAGTGTCTTGAATGGAAATATGCACGTTTTTCTCACGAATTTCAATTGATACAGTAAGGTCTCCGCCATTTGGCATCGCCTCAATACCATTTTTAATAAAATTAAGAAACACTTGCTTTAAGCGATTCTCATCGCACTCAATTTGGATAATTTCTTGGTCGCAATCAAAATGCAGATGGACATTTTTCTTCCTTGCTTCAAATTCCAACAAAGAGAAAACATTCTTCATCACTGGAATGACATTCTTCTCTTCTAACTCGACCGCTTTCGGCTTTGCAAGTACCATGAAGTCTTCGACAATTCCATTCACTCGTTCAATTTCATCTAAAATGATGTTTAAAAATTCCTGTCTTTCCGGGTCTTTTTCATCCAATTGAAGAAATTCGGTATATCCTTTCATTGAGGTAAGCGGATTGCGAATTTCATGGGCAACGCCTGCTGCCAATTGGCCAACTGCCGCAAGTTTATCTTGACGATGCAAGATTTCCTCTGTTTTCTTTCGCTCCGTTATATCGTTTCGAATCGCCAAATATTGATAGGGAACTCCATGTTCATCCAAAAAAGGTACGATCGTAGTATCGACCCAATAAAGAGTTCCGTCCTTGGCTTTGTTTTGAATTTCCCCTTTCCAGACATTTCCTCCTTCAATCGTACTCCAAAGCTGGCGGAAAAATTCCTTGGGATGATATCCGGAATTCAACACTCGATGCGTTTTCCCGATAATTTCCTCGCGGCTGTATTTGGAAATCTCACAGAATTTTTCATTTACACTCGTAATAACGCCTTTTGAATCTGTAAAAGCAACAATTGTTGACTGGTCAAGGGCAAACCGGATATCTGCATTTTCTTTCAATGTTTGTTTCAATTCTTCCTCGGCACGTTTTCGCTGGGTAATATCTGTACGGATAGCAACATATTGATATGGTTTCCCGTTTGAGTTTAGAAACGGAACAATCGTTGTGTGAACCCAATAAAGGCCCCCGTCCTTTGTCCGATTGCAAATTTCTCCTTTCCATACCTTTCCTTCCCCAATCGTTCTCCACAGATCTCTGAAAAACTCTTTCGAATGGACACCCGAGTTTACTATTCGGTGATCCTGGCCAATCAACTCGTCGCGGCTGTACATTGAGATTTCACAAAACTTTTCGTTCACACTCGTGATGATCCCTCTTTGATCGGTAATGGCAACAATCGATGATTGATCGAGTGCAAACTTAATATCCTGATTTTCCTTGATTGAGGCAAGAAGATCCTCTTCCGCTTTTTTTCGTTTCGTAATATCTGATCGAATCGCAATAAATTGCGTCGGTTTACCCGCTTCATTTAAAAACGGAACAATTGTTGTGTCTACCCAATAAAAGCTGCCATCCTTGGCCTTGTTTCGAATTTCGCCTTGCCAAACCTGACCGGAGTAGATCGTTTTCCACATGTTTTGAAAAAACGCTGGCGGATGGTACCCTGAATTTAATATTCGATGGTTTTGACCAATGATTTCTTCCTGTTTGTATTTGGAAATTTTCTCAAATTTGTCATTTACATAAATGATATTGCCTTTTGGATCGGTGATTGCAACAATGGCTGATTCATCCAATGCCGACTTGATATCTCGCAGATTCGTGTCAGAGATTGCCAATTTTTTGCTAATCAATGTGCTTGAACCAATCAGCCATGCCGGAATCATAATAGAGATGAATAAAACAAGATAAATCACAAAGGTGTCCAATGAACTGGAAGCAGATGCACTGTCAGTTATCGTCGACAAGATTGCAGCTCGTTTTAACAAAAAGTGTCCCTCAACAATTGCACCTGTAATGATCAATGCACTTAGCGGTTTGAGCCAAATATGCTGGCTGTATGTGTAGTTTTTCGAATAAAAGAGCAACCACAAGGAAAAAAAGAAAGAGGCCGTCATAAGCAATCCTGAAAATGCAAGCAGTCCATAGTGTAAATGAACAGTCAAATTCATTGCATTGATACTAACGATATTTATTGAAATGACAGCAAAAGTAAGGATCAAACTGCCGAGAAGCAATTGATACAAACGAACTGATTTACCGATCACACCCAAAAATGCCATGGCCGAAAAAGCAACCCCAATTACGATCGATAAGATTGTCATTGGTATTTGGTATTGGGCAAACCGGCTTATGTCAACAGAGATCAGCCCGATAAAATTCATGACCCACATGCCAATTCCCATTGAAAAGCTTCCGCCAATAAACAAAAGTTGTTTGCGGCGTTCTGCCGTTTTTGCCAGGATAAACATGTCCACTGCTGTATAGGAAGCCATAATGGATAATCCTATCGCAATCAAAATGAAAATAGGCTGAAAGGAGCTGACCAGTTCACTCATTAGAACGTCCCTCCCAGTATTTCTATATATTTCTACTATGATTGTAATGGAAAATCTGCATATTTGAAAGCATTAATTGTTGGCAATTGTAATTTAAAATTTCGATCAATGAATTAAGTCCTGTTGATTTTAGTTCCTTTACCATAGCCTTAAAAATTTTAAAATTTATTTTTCAAAAAAGTCTACACAAATTCACTTTATTCGGTTATACTGTATTATAACAGATACACATAAAATAAACTGTATTAAATAAGGAGGCGGTTTAAATGTTAATGAGTCCAGTTGAATTTTTCCGTAATATGCCAAAGAAGGTATGTCCAGAATGTGGTGAACAAATGCAGGAACAGGCTGAGTCTTATATGATCGAATGTGATCGCTGTCTTGCAAAAAAAGAAGAATAGAACATCAAAGAAAGCCTATGATTCCCAAAATCAATGGTTCACGGTAAGGCTGGAAAGCCCCTTCCTGCACGGAAGGGGCTTTTGTGTGAAGCAGATTACATAACCGTTTAGCTGCGTCTGAATCTTTTCATATTTTCGGCAGGGCGCGGATCTCTTTAACGGTCTCATGACCGCAAATGGGGCAATGCAAATCATCGGTGGCAAAATCTTTGCGCATCCAGCCATTGCAGTGGTCAGAACTGCAAGAATAAACTTCGGTATCCAACATAATGGTCTCAATTTTATCATCATTTGCTCTTTTACCATAAAAAATAGGGATCTCCACCTTTCTTTTTCCTAGCGAAAATAGATTAACCTCTTCATTCAGCCGAATGTTTAGCCAATTATTTTTTCAGACGATTTGAAGAAAAAAGCAATGATTTTCTTGCTAAAACTGCCCGGTAGACGACAAAGCGGCGGTTCAAGTACTCCAACGGCAAACTCCAGACATGAACAAGCCTTGTAAATGGCCAAATTCCGAACAGCAAAAAGGCAGACACAATATGAATCTGAAATCCTAACGGCGCACCATACATTAATTCGGGCATTGGACGAAAGCCAAGAATACCACGAAACCACGGACTGATTGTTTCACGGTATTCAAAGGCAACACCGCGCCCCGTATACCAGACCGTATTGACAAAACCCGTGACCGTTGTGAGGGTTAGCAGTATCAGCACGAGAATATCGCGATATGTGCTGTGAATAAAGATACGCTTCACTGTAAATCGCCGAATCATTAGCAGCAGGATGCCGATAATGGTAGCCAATCCGGCTATCCCTCCAATCCAGACAGCTCCAAAATGATACATTTCGGTCGTAATTCCGACAGTATCATAAAAAGCTTTTGGAATTAAAATGCCTGCAACATGCCCGAAAAAAACAAAGATGATCCCATAATGAAACAGAATACTTCCCCATTTCAATTGCTTTTTCTCAAGGATTTCACTTGATTTTGCAGACCAGCCAAATTGATCAACATTGTAACGATAGAGATGGCCTCCAACAAACATTGTTAGCATTATATACGGAAAAACGACCCACAAAAAGATTTCCAAAAAAGTCATCAAATTCCCCCCTAGGAAGCTTTCTGGTTGCTTAAAAGATTTTCCGCTGCCTGAATACATGCCTGAACAACTAACTGGTATGGGCTGTCTGTGAGTGCAAGTTCTTTTACTAACAGATCCAGGGATTTGCGGTGGATCATGATCATTTTTTTCACAGCACTCAATGGGGCAAAGGAACAAAATTCCAAAAGTAATGGCAAATAATCAGGGAGCTCATCATTTTCTAACGGAAAGCCGGCTTTCATATATTCTTCCTTTAATTTAACAAGCCCTTTTCCCCTGTCAGGGGTTTCTTTGAATATCGGATACGTCAAATATAGGCTTGTATTTTCATTAAAATCAAATGTACGCACATATCGTTCGCAAAGCTCCATAAACGATATGGCCTTTATTTCTTGAAAAAATTGTTTAAACAATAGGCTGATTAGCTTGTCGTTTATTTGTGCAATCTCTGCAGTTAGTTCGCCAGATTCAAACCATTCCTCATCGGGATGCTGCAGTAGGATCGATGCCATTTTAAAAACTCTTTGATGCTCATCCATTGATTTCACCCCAGTAATCATCGCCAAATTTATAATCCTCCGGAAGATGCGGATTAACCGAACAGCCTGAACACGCTTCCATAAAATCGAAGCCAGCAGTACCTTGGGAAAGGTACATATTGGCTGCGTCTTCCCGGTGTGAGGATGGGATTACATAACGGTCATCGTATTTGGCAATCGCCGCTAATTGATACATTTCATGCATTGTTTCTTCTGTCATTCCAACTGCATCCAGTATCGATTTATCTGGCTGATTCCCAAGATTAATTGAGCGCATATAGCTACGCATCGCAACCATTTTCTTCAGCACTTTGCGGATCACTTCCGTGTCTCCAGCGCTGAGTAAATTGGCTAAATATTCGATTGGGATCCGGAGCTCGTCAATTGCTGGAAAAATCACATGTGGATTAATGCCGTCTAACCCGCCATTAAACGCGCTCATAATCGGACTGAGCGGCGGAATATACCATACCATCGGCAAAGTGCGGAATTCTGGATGAAGCGGCAAGGCAATCCGCTGTTCAACGGCCAGCTTATAAATCGGTGACCTTTGTGCTGCTTCAATCCAATCCTCTCGGTACCCGGCTTTGCGTGCCTCTTTTATTACTTCGGGATCATGCGGGTTCAAAAAAATCCCAAGCTGCGCCTCATACAGCTCTTTTTCATCCGTCATCGAAGCGGCTGCTTCGACTTTATCCAAATCATAAAATACGACACCGAGATACCGCAGTCTACCGACACATGTTTCCGAACAAACCGTTGGCAATCCAGCCTCAATCCTTGGAAAGCAAAATGTACATTTTTCTGCTTTATGCGTTTTCCAGTTAAAGTAAACCTTTTTGTATGGACAACCTGTTACACAGAATCGCCAGCTGCGGCAGGCATCCTGGTCAACTAAGACAATCCCGTCCTCTTCCCGCTTATAAATTGCCCCGGACGGACAAGAAGAAACACATGTCGGATTAAGGCAATGTTCACAAATCCGCGGCAAGTACATCATGAATGTCTGCTCAAAATCAAATTTTACCTTTTCCTCGATTCCTTTTAAGTTCGGGTCGTTTTTCCCTGTCTTGTAGACCCCTGCCAAGTCGTCCTCCCAGTTCGGCCCCCATTTAATTTCCATATAATCTCCTGTTAGCTGAGACTTCGGCCGGGCAACTGGCTGGTGATTTCTTTCCGGACTATTGATCAAGTTTTCATAATCATATGTCCATGGTTCATAATAATCATCAATTTTTACTAAATCAGGATTGTAGAAAATATTGAGCAATTTCGAAACGCGTCCACCCGCTTTTAATTCCAATTTTCCGTTGCGAAGCTCCCATCCGCCCCGCTGTTTTTCCTGGTTCTCCCATTCAATCGGATATCCGACGCCTGGTTTCGTCTCGACATTATTCCACCACATGTACTCCGCTCCGGGACGGTTTGTCCATGTATTATTGCATGTAACACTGCATGTATGGCAGCCAATGCATTTATCGAGATTCATCACCATGCCGAATTGTGCTTTAATCTTCAAGCCAGTCCACCTCGTTCCGATCCAATTTGCTAATCACAACCCTTTCGTCCCGCTGGCTTCCGCATGGACCATAGTAATTAAAGCCGAAACTTAATTGCGCATATCCCCCGATCATATGGGTTGGCTTCATTTGAATCCGCGTCGGGCTGTTAAACGTCCCGCCCCGCTCTTTCGTGATCGTGGAACCAGGTACGTTTATATGTCGCTCTTGAACGTGATACATATAGGCGACCCCTCTTGGCAGCCGATGGGTCACAACTGCTCTTGCTACCACTGCGCCGTTGCGGTTGTACATTTGCAGCCAGTCATTATCTTCAATGCCAACTTCTTTGGCATCCTCCAGATTCATCCAGACAGTGGGTCCCCCGCGAAACAATGTCAGCATGAGCAAATTATCATAATACGTACTATGGTAAGACCATTTGAAATGCGGTGTTAAATAGCGCAAATCAATTTCTTTTCCTAATCCTTCAGGCTTGCGGTCATGGGATTGAAAAGAAACTTTTCGAAGCGGTGCTTTGAACACTGGAAATTCTTCGCCAAACTCCATCATGATTTCATGATCAAGATAAAAATGCTGCCGTCCTGTTAATGTCCGCCATGGAATAAGCCGTTCAACATTCGTTGTAAATGGTGAATAGCGGCGGTTTCCTGTTTCGGTTCCACTAAAAACTGGAGTCGAAATGACTTGGCGGGGTTGTGCAGTTATTTCATTAAAAGAGAAATGCTCCTCAGCCCGTTCCTCCGCGAGATCTTTCAGTTTTTGACCGGTACGGCGCTCAAGGGCTTCCCAGCCTTTCATTGCAAGAGAGCCATTTGTCGAACTTGATAAGGATAAAATTGCTTCTGCTGCATCCCGGTCGGTATAAATACTTGGATGATCTTTATAATCTTTTGTCATCGTTGCTGGTCCAAGAATCTTTTTCAGTTTTTCATATTCTTCTTTTGCATCCCAGCCGATCCCTTTGGCACCGATTTGCTTTTCCACAGACGGACCTAATGAAATATATTTGTCGTATACTTTTGAATAATCGCGCTCAACAACATGCAGACGCGGGAAGTTTTCCCCTGGAACAGGATCCTGTTTTCCGTCTAACCAATCGGGAATTTTTCCGAACGCACAAGCTTCAGAAATCTCATCCCTTGAGTCATGCAGCAAGGGGCTTGCAACAACATCTTGGACAGGACCGCTAAAGTAGTGCTCGGCCATTTTTGAAAAAGTCTTTGCCAAGCTTCTGAATGTATCCCAATCAGATCTTGATTCCCACGGAGGGGCAATCGCCGGATTAAATGGATGAATGAACGGATGCATATCCGTACTTGATATATCGTATTTTTCATACCATGTCGCGGCAGGCAATAAAATATCCGAATAGAGCCCCGTGCTCACCATGCGAAAATCAATGCCGACTAATAGATCAAGCTTACCTTCTGTTTCCTCCTCGCTCCATTTGACATCTTCTGTTTGAAACGATTCAGTTGGTTCACTTAAATTTCCATGGTGCGTTCCAAGCAAATGCTTGAGAAAATATTCATGCCCTTTCGATGAACTACCGATTAAATTCCCTCTCCAAACAAACATT
>JAKACS010000042.1 GCA_021821235.1 Bacillota bacterium | reverse complement strand
CAAGCCAGACAAAGACATGATCATCAAAAACGCCAACCTGGAAATGCGGATGCTGTTTGTAGCCCCGCTTATTTGCAGCGATGGCCAGCCATGTATGTTTTGTTCACATACTACAATAGCCAAAAACCTTGATTTCATAGGGCAAAATCAATAACATGATTTTTATTAATATAAAACTTTGTGAAAACTTGTACTTAAACTATCAGAGCAGGTTAGTTTAAATAATGTGATTCTTAACATAAAAAGGCTACCGTATTGGATAGCCTTTTTAGCCTGCTTCACATTCAATCGTTTTCTTGTGATAGTTTATCCCTGTTTAAAGCCACAGGAGGTTTTTCCATCCACTCATTATTGAGCATAAATGACTTAATATTTACTTCATATTGGTAAACATCCGCAATAATTTTTGCATAGGTAGTTTTTAGATCTTTTCGGGTGCTAACAGCTGCACTGTATCCATAATTAGCAACTCCGAATCGATTAAGTTGTTCAATATGGAAGGTCATTAATTTTTCCGAAAAAGGAGCAGTTTGTGCATCTAATACATTCGTATCCCATGTCATTGAAATCGGCAAATCATTTTGAATTAATATTGAGCTTAATTTGTCCATTATATCTAAAGATAACTGTTTTCCGTGTTGGAATAGTGCTTTAAGCTTTTGATTTGATGTACATTGAATAAATCCAATTAAAAGATTTTTTCCTATATAATTCATAAAAACATTTTTATGTAACTCGTTCGCCTCTCTTGCTGTTAGTTCTCTGTTATCATTAAAAAAGTTACCTAAAAAGCCCTTGTGTGCCATCGGCTGGGTTTCGTGTGTGGATGCAATTAAAGGTGGTCTTACAAATACTCCTTTTTCTAAAAGAACAGATGTTGTTTGAGAAAATAACGTTTCCATATTTTGTAATTGTTTATGGAAAAAATTCCTTACATCCTCTCTTGCTGAGTCTGAAAAAGCCATGCTTGTTAATGACATGCCTAATTTTGCAAAATTATTCAGATAAAACATAATATAAACATCCGTATAAATTTTCGGAGCATTTGGGTTTAAATCTTTTTTGATATTAAATCCTTTAGCTATCGGATAATTGTCCGCGCGTAGTACGGATTCACAAAAATGCATTGCGGATTCAGAAATGTTTTTTGCCTCACGACATAAGGAGCTAACTTCTTCTGTTTCTGATGTTATGGTAAGATACTCTAAAATAACAACAGACATGCTATTCTCCGTCAATTGTTCCCAACAATGGGCTAATTCACCAGCAGATAATTGTACAGATTGTTTATTATTCATTATTATCAGTCCTTTTGGTTCATTATAATAACCTAGATTTAATTTCCCCATAGTAAACTGAATTATGTAATTTTATTATAGAAATAGGAATTGTTATTTAAGTAACGAGTAGCTATAGTGGAACAGTGAATCATAAGAAAATGAAAAATGCTTGGATAGACTTTTTATTTCTAACCAAGCGTTTTTGTGTTTAAGATGACCGTCACCGTTTTTATTTGTAAATCACGTCGATTTCAATTTCTTCGCCTTCCCATTTATAATCAATTCGTTCAATCAACTTCTTGAAGCCTTCGTTCTTTTCACGGGTCGAAAGATTACCTTCGAATAATTCCTTCAAATCAATTTCAGACCAACGCTTCATTCGTTCCTTTTTCTTAACTTCGTCAATGAATTCATTTGATTGAGATAATCGTTCAACTTCTTTTTCCGCTGCTATGATTTTTTGTTCTTCTGCTTTTTTCCTTTTTTCGAATTCCTTTCGGTCAATCATTCCGTCGATAAATAATTCCTTTATCCGTTCAATCCGTTGGTTTGCTTTTTCAATCGCTTCAATTTGAAGTGCAATCAACGCCTTGCCGCCCCGATTTCGGCGTTTTGGGGCGTCTTGGGTCTTACTGAACAACCTTGCTGCAAAGTCTTCCATATCGTCCCGTAAAGCCCTTTTCTTTATAACATTGACAAAATCCTTCTTGAAATTGAAGAAGAACGAATCAATCACTATATCGACAAGTTGGAAAAATCAATCACGGTCTATGAATTAACGGGCGAAAAACGCTTCGGGGTCGGATTTGCTGACCGTTACCAATCCGAAGCAGCTCACGAATTGATGAACCGCCTGGAACTGGACGCAATTGCGTTGATTGACGTCAATTTGCGAAAAGTGTCCTTCCGCAGCAACCCGAACTTTGACGTCGGTTCAATCGCAAAACGTTTTGGCGGGGGCGGGCACAAAAACGCTGCTGGTGCTAAATTCAATTACGGAAGAATTGATGACTTCCACGGTTCAAAATATCCGTTGTTTGGTATCTATCAAAATTTACAAACTATGATATTCGAATTGTTTTGGAAGTTCAAAAGGGCACACGAAGAAGTTGAAACGGAAGAAATCGAAAGGCTTATGCGGGGTGAATACTGATTGACCGAACAACTTTCCTTCGATTTTGACGACCGACTTTCAATCGGGGATACGGTAGAAGTGACCGCCCGTCCCCGTGAAGGTCAAGACGTTGAAACTTACTTCTATCTATCTGAACACAAAGGAAAGAAGGGCGAATTGATTCGCATTATCAAAGGTAAAAAGGTTTGTTTCGAAGTTCAATATCCCGACGGAAGTATTGGGGTTTTCTATGAAAATGAAATTAGGAAAATAGGGGGAATCCGTAATGAAAAAACTATCCGAAAAACAAAAAGCACGTCTTCAAGAACTAACCGAAAGAAACGAAACGCTTGACCAAATTATTCTTCAAAGGATTTCCGATCATTCACAATCCCTTCCGCTGAATCTAATCTTGGAAGCACGATTCAACGAACTAATGAAAAAGGGAATCGCCCTTGAAGGTGAAATTGCCTACTTGAAAGAATCCGACGATTATCAATTCGTTGAAGGTCAAATTGAAGTGAAGAAACAGCGTTTAGATATGATTAAGGGACAACTTGCCGAACTTCAAAATGTTGGTGATATGCTTCGTCAATATCACGCATTCGGACGGGAATTTGAAATTGTAATAGCGTAAAAAGCCGCCTTTTGGGGCGGTTGTTTTTTTATACATAACGTCACGAATTGCAGATTCCAAACCACAAGTCACTTTGAAAGGGGTGATTTGATGAAACCTATACAAATGATTGAAGTCTTGAAGCGGTTCAATTTTCGTTGTGCTTTGACCGATTCGGAAAATTACCACATTGAACATTGGCTGCCCCAAGTTAAAGGCGGGAAGACGACGGTTGAAAATTGTAATCCGCTTGACGCCGAACTGAATTTGAAAAAGGGGAAACAAAATCCCTTTGTCTTCTTTGAACGTGAAGATATTCGTTGTCGGTTCGAAAAGGAACGCTTTGAAGAATTGGTGTTTTGGCTGGCAATCAACAATGATTTGTCGGTTGAAGAATTTCGGGATTCACGTTTTGGGCTTACGAACACAACAACCCAAACGTTGAAGATTGGAAGAAATCAAAGGGGGGGGTTTGAATATGTACCAAGAAATTCACCCAATGCGGGCACAAAGTTTCGACTATATGAACGCAATTCGTGAAGAATGGCAAGACGAAGATTTCATTTACGAAGTAAAGTGCGACGGGGAACGTCAATTGATTCATATTATGGACGACAAAATCTATATGACGGGACGAAGACCGTCGGACGTGAATGGCAAACTTACCGAAAAGGGCGGATTCGTCCCACAACTAACTGATTTTAATATTCCCGAATTATATGGGACTATCCTTGA
Organism: Bacillota bacterium; assembly: GCA_021821235.1. The sequence goes on along the minus strand of JAKACS010000042.1, from coordinate 7,770 downwards.
CGGCGAATAGATTCACCCGAAAGGTGATTTTGATTTGCTTCGCTCAATTATGGGAAGCGGAACGGCAGAACGGGCGATTGGAATTCAAGAATCGCACGATTTCTTGCAATATATCACGTATGACCTTCTTTATTTCAAAGGGGAAAACGTAATGAACCAGCCGTTTGAACGTCGCCGTGAACTATTGGAAGAAGTCTTCGAAATCAGATATGACCGCAAACATTGATAAATATATCGGTCGTGTTGTTGAAGTCAAAGCGAATGAAATTTTGAAATCGGGAAAATTACGTCACCCGAAATTCAACCGCTGGCGTGACGATAAAGACCCGAATCAATGCGTTTGGGAATAAGGGGGAATCGGAATGAATAACAAAAAGGAATTAACAAGAAAAAAGGTCGTCAAAGTTAAAAATTTCACGGTTGTTGTCCAAAGTAACGAACCAAGCGACGAAGCGATTCAAAGGTTTAATTCATGGATAAATAAAAAGGCATATGAAAAAGCGTCCGAACCCGTTTCTGCATAACGGGTGAAGACGCCTTTTTTTATTTATACGATAATTTATATAATGGGATAAGTGCTTCAAACGTATTTCTTACAACGTCCAAGAATTCGCTGCCGTCCGTTAAAATCTGGTCATTGGCTGCAATTTGTCGCCCGATAAGGAATTCCGCTTTCTTGACGTCCCGAAAACGTTCAAGTGCAGCTTTTAAGTTGATTTCCTTTATTGAAGTTGCGTCCTTCTTCATATGGTCTTGGGAAACAACAAATTCGTTTGGAACGGTCGTTTTGATCGTTTTCAAGTTCTTCAAGAACGCCTTTGCGATTTCCTCTTTATTCGGTAATTCATAAATGAACGCCAACCAAATGAAAACATGGTCGTCAAACAATCCAACTTGAAAATGCGGGTGTTGTTTATATCCACGTTTATTTCCCGCTATTGCCAACCAAGTATCTTTCGGGGCATTTACAGTCCGGCGGGCATGTTTCGCTATATGTAAAAACATTTCTTGTCCAAGACTAACGGAAAGTTCGTCCGTTAATACTTGACCGATTTCACGGAACTTTGGTCGAATCCGTTCTTCGATTGCTTCCATTCTTGCGTCAAGACCTTCTATATTAAAGGTGTCGAAATCAGTTTTCGAAAATCCTTGAAATTGCATTTTTTGTACTCCTTCTTCAAGTTTATTCGTTTTATAATGGGGTAAAAGATAGCAACGGCGGGCTTTTAATCAATCATACTTTGCGAACAATCCACGTATCCTTCGGCGGGTTGACTGTCCTTCTTGCATGCTTGGCAATATGTAAAAACATTTCATTTCCGGTTCGTACGGATAGATCGTTTGTCAGCACTTGACCAATTGCATGAAATTTTGGCTGGATTCTTTCACGGATGGCTTCCATCCGTTCCTCCAACCCAGGGATTTGAAAGGTATCAAAATCTTTTTTTGTAAATCCTTTAAACTCCAATGTAAACCGCCCTTTCTCTATATTGTAAGTTTAGCTAAAGCTTTTTCGGGTAAAAAAAGCAATGAATCATCTAGCAGCGGAGCACAAATGACCTGCCTATTCTTGTACATTATTTTAGCATAGCAGCCATTGAACGGAAAATATCGCGCTTTACAGCCGTATATAGGTATTCGCACAAATTTGTTGCAACATTCGAATGCTGCTCATACTATAATAGTAAAAATATTCGAAAAACCAGATTGCTTTGAAGGGAGTGTCTAATCCTTATGAGACAAGTCATGAATACTGCTTCTCGAAGAAAGACAACTGAAAAGGAAAGAACCGCCGTGTTGAGGCTGGAAATGGATTATGAATTGGCGACATTATTTGAGGCGATGACGGAAAAAAATAATGAAAAAATGAAGGAATGCAAACAAAATTTGGAAAGAATCCGTCAAGAACTGCTGCGCTTAAAAGCTCTTTAGATAAGATCGTGCGAGTTTCACGTAAGGGGAAGAGCTGAAGAATGAAGCAAATTCGAATTCAATATCATTCGACTTGAAACGAACTCCTATTGAGAAAAAGGGGTTCGTTTATTATTTCAGGTAAAATCGTTCAGCAGGGGTAAGCTAAAAGTTGATGATATCAGCATTTTTTACTAAGCTTAGAATATCACTTTTTTTATTTGCTGGTATTCGGTATACACATATAATTCGATGAATGGTTTACGGGAGGGTGTTAGATGGATTGGGAAACGATTGACCGCCATGCAAAACAATGGATTGAAGAAGCAGGGAAACGAATTCGCTCTTCTTTTGACAAAACGTTAAATGTGCAAACAAAATCGAATCCAAATGATTTGGTAACTAACATGGACAAAGAAATTGAGCAGTTTTTTATCGGAAAAATCAAAAAAATGTATCCGGATCATCGAATTTTAGGCGAGGAAGGATACGGAGATGTGATCAAGACGCAGGAAGGGATTGTCTGGATGCTCGATCCGATTGATGGGACAATGAACTTTATTCATCAGCAACGCAATTTTGCGATTTCCCTTGGAATATATGAAGATGGAATCGGAAAAATCGGCTATGTGTATGATATTGTTCATCATGAACTGTACCATGCGATAAAGGGCAGGGGCGCCTTTTTGAATGGCAAACGCTTGCCAATGCTGAAGGAGGCGAAGGTGGAAGAGGCAATCATTGCTCTAAATGCCACATGGGTTGTTGAAAATAAGCGAATTGACCATAATTTGATTATTCCGCTTGTGAGGGACGCTAGAGGAACAAGGTCGTATGGAACAGCGGCGCTCGAATTGATTTATGTTGCAACCGGCCGGGTTGATGCTTATATTTCCCTAAGGCTTGCGCCATGGGATTATGCCGGTGGGGCTTTGATTGTGGAGGAACTGGGAGGGATTGTGACTAATTTAAGAGGGGGGGAATTGGATTTTCTTTCAAAGGATTCTGTTTTTGCCGCAAAACCCGGACTTCACGAAACAATTTTAAAAAGATACCTAAAAGAGGGGAAATGGTAAGTTTTTATAAAATAGAGAGCTGGGTCGTGTGCCCAAGCTCTCTGTTCCTTTATATTGTACCGTTTTCGCGCATTTTCCGCTTTGTTTTAAAGCCGAGTCCCATAATCAATACCCAAGCGGCAATACTGCTGAGTGTCCCGATGATGCTTTGTTCAGCAATCGCAATACCAATCCCGATAATACTTGTTGCTGATAGGATCGAATAAACAAGAAAAATCCATTTGATCTGCTTCACTTTCATTCCCCCTTGTCAACGCTTGCAAAAGTTTTTAATTGTTCATTTTTTCTTCCGTAAAGAGCCTTGATTCCTTATACTAAACATTGTACAATAAAATGCTTTTAGGTTTCTACAATAAATGTGGTATAATGTTTGAGTTGTGAATGAAAAACTAAAAATCGCATGAATTTTTATGAATAAAGGTAGGAGTGACATTTTTTGAAGTATAGAGAAGATATCCGCAATATAGCGATCATTGCCCACGTTGACCATGGCAAAACGACTTTGGTTGACCAATTGTTAAAACAGTCTGGGATCTTTCGCTCTAATGAACACATCGAAGAACGTGCAATGGATTCAAATGATTTGGAAAGAGAACGCGGTATTACCATTTTGGCAAAAAATACAGCAATACAATACAAAAATAAAAGAATCAATATTCTCGACACACCTGGACACGCCGATTTTGGTGGAGAAGTCGAACGGATCATGAAAATGGTTGATGGTGTATTGCTTGTGGTAGATGCGTATGAAGGCTGCATGCCGCAAACTCGGTTTGTTTTAAAGAAAGCTTTGGAACAAAATTTAACGCCAATTGTCGTCGTTAACAAGATTGACCGTGATTTTGCCCGTCCGGCAGAAGTCGTGGACGAGGTTCTCGACTTATTTATTGAACTTGGTGCAAATGAAGACCAGCTGGAATTCCCGGTTGTCTATGCTTCGGCAATTAATGGAACAGCCAGCATGGATCCGGATCACCAAGAAGAAAACATGCAGTCTTTGTATGAGGCCATCATTGACTATATTCCGGCACCAGTTGATAATCGCGAAGAGCCGCTGCAATTTCAAGTCGCACTTCTTGATTACAACGACTATGTCGGCAGAATTGGGATTGGCCGTGTGTTTCGCGGTTCGATGAAGGTTGGCCAGCAGGTTGCTCTTATGAAGCTTGATGGAACAGTTAAGTCATTTCGCGTTACGAAAATCTTCGGCTTCTTTGGCTTGAAACGCGAAGAAGTCAATGAGGCGTATGCGGGTGATTTAATCGCTGTCTCTGGGATGGAAGATATTAATGTTGGCGAAACGGTTTGCCCAATCGAACATCAAGAAGCATTGCCGGTTTTACGAATTGATGAGCCAACGCTGCAAATGACCTTCCTGGTAAATAACAGTCCTTTCGCCGGCAGAGAGGGCAAATATTTAACGGCGAGAAAAATTGAAGAAAGACTGCGGGCGCAATTGCATACTGATGTCAGCTTGCGGGTTGAAAATACAGATTCGCCGGATGAATGGGTTGTATCCGGCCGCGGCGAGCTTCATTTATCGATTTTAATTGAAAATATGCGCCGCGAAGGCTTTGAATTGCAAGTATCCAAGCCCGAGGTAATTGTAAAAGAGATTGACGGCGTACGCTGTGAACCTGTTGAGCGGGTTCAGATTGATGTTCCTGAGGAACATACGGGTGCAATTATGGAATCGATTGGCGCACGCAAAGGCGAACTTCTTGATATGATCAACAATGGTTCAGGTCAAGTTCGGCTGACCTTTAATGTCCCGGCTCGCGGCTTGATTGGCTATACAACCGAATTTATGACACTAACGCGTGGATATGGGATTATTAACCATACGTATGACAGTTATCAGCCAATGTTGCAAGGACAAGTGGGCGGAAGGCGCCAAGGGGTTCTTGTCTCGATGGAAACAGGGAAAGCTTCAACGTATGGAATTATGCAAGTAGAAGACCGCGGTACCATTTTTGTTGAACCGGGAACAGAAATTTATGAAGGCATGATTGTTGGAGAGCATACCCGTGAAAATGATCTTGCTGTCAATATTACAAAAGTCAAACAGGCGACAAACGTCCGCTCGGCAACAAAAGACCAGACCGCTGTTATTAAAAAGCCGCGAATCATGACATTGGAAGAGTCACTGGAATATTTGAATGATGATGAGTACTGTGAGGTTACGCCTGAATCGGTACGTCTCCGTAAAAAAATTCTTGATAAAAGCGAACGGGAAAAAGTGGCTCGAAAGAAAAAATATGCGGAATTAAGCTAACCAATATGCTTATTGCTTTACCATCAGTGGAAATATGAGCAGCAGGATGATGCAAAAAATGCTTCTTTCTCATCGGCGCAAGCCGCTTTAATTCTTTGGGGGGAACTAAAGTATGGTAAGTGAACGTCTTTCATTTTTTGCTGCACTGTATAAAGTCAATGAACAGCCTAAGGCTGGCATGTGGCTTCTATATGCAACCATTGTTGTTCTTTCAATAATTGTTTATAAACTGGGGTTTGCGAAAAAGTTACCATTGGGGAAGTCAGCGATAGTCTACTTTTTTCTGGCCATCGGCTGTACCATCTTAACTTTTCTCGGTGTTTTTTTACCGGTTGCCGAAGGCCTTGTTGTGGCTGTGCTCGTTCTAATTATCTATAAAATTCGTTTGTATCAGGCGAAGAAACAGCAAACAGAAGCCGAAAAGGAGGGAATTTAGGTGCAATCTGTACAAGATGCTCTTTATAACTGGCTCACAATAAAGATTGTAAGTGATGCCCGCCCGGATGACATTGCTGCCAAGGAAACAAAAGACCTTTTCGAAGGGATGCTTTATGACGACCATGACCTGTCCAATATTGAAGTAACAAAGGATGAGATCATGTATTATGTTTCCTATACTCAAAAAAGTGATAGCAAGAAAACACGGTTTCCAGCTGAATTGATTGAGGTAATGCTGAATCAGATCAACTCTGAACCGGAGAAATATGTAAATTATCCTGTGGAAGAATAAATTTAAACCCCCTCATGTGTGCCTGAGGGGGTTTTTTATGTTACCATTCATCACTTTCGGATCTGGGGCGGTACAGCCGAAAGTTTCCTGAATCTATTCGTTCCTTTGTTTTTTTGGCAATCCGGTTATTGCAGGTCTTGCACATGTACGTGTGGATGGGCCGGTTTCGCAGCCGCTTTGCCTGCAAGGTTTCATCATCTATTGTTTCAATCCTATCACAAATTACACATTTTACTCGCATTTCATACACCTCGACTCGTATCTTTTAAACTTGCTACTAGTATATCATGACGGTAAATGACAGGATAAGCAAACCGTTTATTTAAATTTTACTCGAATTGGAGGCTGCCCCTTCCTCGCTTGCTGAATAAAAAAGATCGTAGTAAGATGAGGGTAGCTGTGTCACACGGCATAAGGGATTAGCCAAAGAAGGGGTTGGAATTATGGCAAATGAAGTGGAAAAAAAATTAATTAAACCGATATTTGACGAGCTTCAGAAAGAGAGATTCGTCACGATTGCCACCGTCGATTTCGAAACAGGAGGGCCGAATGTAAGTGCAATTTCCTGGGTTCTTGCCAAAGACGAAAGCACAATTTATTTTGCAGTCGATCAGCGTTCACGCATTATTCAAAATTTAAAAAAGAATCAACTAGCTGTTATTAACCTAATTGCAAATGAATCTACATATTCCATTCAAGGGGAGGCTGGTATCAAACAGGAACGGTTAAGTGATGTTCCGTTGAAGCTTGCACTCGTGGAGTTGAAAATCAATGAAGTGCGGGACGTGATGTTTTACGGTTCAAAAATTGTTGCTGTCCCGCAGTATGACAAAACATACGATAAAGCTGCCGCTGCTAAACTGGATAACCAGGTAATGGAAGCAATGAAAAAAGCTTAGCCGCTTGAGGGCTAAGCTTTTACTTGTGATAATTGGATTGCTTTTCTTGTTTGTTTTCCAAGTTCTGCTTTTCGTTCGGCGATAGTTTGTTTTTCTGATCTTCCGTTCCGCTCTTAGGATTGGGTGTGATCAAATCACCTGGTATTTCGGGCATTATTCGGCCTGCAATATCAGAAAGTTCATTCATAATCCCCTGTCCAGGCTTTCCTTTCTTTATTTCTGTCCCGATTTCTCTTAAGCGTTGAGTCATATCAGGATCAGCCACTACAATGGCATTCGCTCCATGAGGATCCTTTTTTAAACTTTCTGCAACTGAATATTTGATTGTACCAACTTGAGAACGATCGATTTTTGAATTGACATCAATGCCGACAATCGCATATTTTCCTAAAACCACTGCTGTTGCATCATGAACATTTGGGACGCTTTTTGCCAGCTCAACTAAGTGTTTTGAAATTTCTTGGCCAGTTTTTCGGTCCACTTCTTGAATCGTACTGTTTTTGACATTCACTGATTGCGGATTACTGCTTTGCCCGGTATTTTTCGTTTGGTTGCAGGCTGCTAATAGGGAAATAAGAGCAAGAGCGATGAACGTTTTTTTCATTCGAATCCACCTCTGTTTCAAACTGGTGCAAAGTCACGCTTGCCGTTAAAAAAGCGAAAATGACCAGTTGTTCTTTATCTCACAAATATTGTGCGGAATTTCTTCTATCTTTATTCTGACAAACATATATTTTACCAAGGTTTAGTCATTAACGCGTCGGTTCAGAAATATTTACCCTAAATCAAGAGAAGCGGGAGGCGTCAGATTGAGTAAAATTTACGTATTAGATACAAACGTCTTATTACAAGACCCGTATTCCATTTTCTCTTTTGAGG
>JAKACS010000041.1 GCA_021821235.1 Bacillota bacterium | reverse complement strand
TCCGATCTCTGGTATTTGGAAAATGAAATTCCAAGCATCCAAGGTGTTCTGGCAGGAGCTCCTTGGGTGACATCAGCAGAAGACGGTAAAGTAGGCTGGGCACGGCAACAAGATTATGCAGAAGCAGCGGCTGCGGTTCTCTCGGGTAGCGGACACGAAAACACGACTTATGAACTTTCAGGTCAGTTGCTGACACAGGAAGAACTCGTATCTGTTCTAGGTGCCGTTTTGCGCAAAGAAGTTTCTGTACAGCATGTTGATGACGCGTCATATGCCAATATAATGAAAAGTGCAGGCGTACCTGATTTCCTCCTCCCAATGCTCGTTGACATTCAACAGAGCATTCGCGAAAATACACTTGCAGTCGAAAGTAATGATTTTGAAAAACTGCTCGGCCGCCCGGCTATGCCGATTAAAGAAGCACTCACTCAAATTATCAATGGGATCAAGTAATCTTGAAAACCGGCCTTCCTTGATCTAATAGAGGCCGGTTTTTACGTGTAAGAATGACAAAACTTGAACCAACACAATCAGAAGAAGCATAACGATAAAACAGTTAGCTCTCAAAAAATAATTGGTTAAATAAACCCTTTACCATCCACTGTTACTCCTATTTAATCAAACGTTTGATTAGCGGTTCTGATTCTCTTCAAGAATATTCCTATTATGGTTTATAAAAAGCTTGTAGAATGAATCCAGAATCGGATTTGTCTACAAGCGTTGAATGAACGGGGAATTTTTATAAAATTTTCTCATTCCGTAATTGCTGATATTGCTCAACAATTCCGTTAAACAAAGGGATTGTTGCATCAAGTTTTGTGTACTCTCGGATCGTTGCTTCAATTCCTTGTTCATTGATTGTTTTCTGCACTTGTACTGCGTCTTCATCTCCTTGGAAATCATAAAGAAGTGCTGCCGCGATTCCCTTTTCAAGGTATACTGGCTCTTTGCCTGTAAGATCGGCGTACTGCCGGGCTGGGCTGACAAGCCGATCATTCGGTCCCAGCTTCCGGATCGGAGAACGCCCTACTCTTGTTACTTCATCTGTAATAAATGGATTAGAGAAGCGTTGGATAATTTTTTGAATATATTTTGCATGTGCATCTGGCTCAAACTTATACTTGTTCACCAAGAATTCGCCACTCTCTTTAAGAGCTCCCTCAACCATTTCCCTAATTTGAATATGGTCCATTGCACTATTTATCGTTTCGATACCGAAATGATATCCTAAATAAGCAGCTAGCGCATGACCTGTATTCACAGTAAATAATTTTCTTTCAATATAAGGAACCAATTCAGGGACATACGTAATTCCCTTTATTTCAGGTTTTTCACCGACAAGCTTTGTTTCTTCCACAACCCATTCATAAAACGGTTCTACTTTGACCATTAATTTATCTTCATTTACTTGATTTGGCACAATCCGGTCTACTGCAGCATCCGGAAAACCAAAACGTTGATCAAATAATGATTTTTCTTCTTCGGTTAGTCCTTCATAAACTTTTTCTTTTAATAATGTTGATCCACCAATCATATTTTCACAAGCAATAATATTGAGCGGTTTTTCCGATTTTTCGATTCTTTTCCGTAAACCGTCAGCAAGTAAGCTTGAAATAAGCGGAAGAGTCGTGGGGCCGATTGCTGTCGTTAGCAAATCTGCCTTTGCAATTGCTTCCATCACTTCTTCCGGATTTGTTTTACTATTAATCGCCCTAACATTCTTAATGACTGCTTCTTCTTGAGAAGGATCTGCCAGTACCACCCTGTATTCTTTTTTTGCATTCAATAAATCAATCATTTCATTGTTTACATCAATAAAACAAGTCTCATATCCCGAATGATACAGTAAATTTCCGATAAAACCTCGGCCAATATTTCCGGCACCAAAGTGGACAGCCAACATATCAGTTCACCCCTTCAAAAATCGTGAGAATTTCTTCTGGGGATGTTGCTTGAACCAATTTCTCCACGTTTTCTTCTTCAGAACAAACAATGGCAATGTTCGATAAAATATCAAGGTGCTCATTGTTTTTTCCGGCAATTCCAATCAGAAACTTGACAATATTCCCTCCCCCAAAGTCAACCCCATCTGGCACTTGTATTATGGAAATTCCCGATTCCTTTACAAAGTTTTTGGAGTCATCCGTTCCATGTGGAATGGCTACATAATTCCCCATATAAGTAGAGGTGAGCTCTTCCCGTTCAAGCATTTTATTAATATATCCTGCATCAACATATCCTTGCTCGACAAGAATGCTCCCTGTCTGCCTAATTGCCTCTTCCTTTGTATTTAAATTCACATTTAATCGAATATTTCCCTTTTTTAAAATTGATTGTGACACCGTTATACACTCCTTAATTTGTAAATTTTTTCATTAAAAAACGGATCTAACTTAGCAGTTAGAAACGATCGAATTCTTTCTTGGTCCCTTGACTGAAAGATAGATGTACTTTCATCACTTTCAATTAACATCGAACTAATAAAACTCAACACTTCCAAGCTGCTATCTGAGGCATTTTCAGGAGATAATAACAACAACAAATGCTCCATTTCGATTTGCGTTTGGTCCATACTGTCCACCCTCACAGGGTGTTTCAATACGTAAATAGTAAAGGAAGGTTTGAGTACATGCTCAGATCGGGTATGAAATAATGCCATCGCGGTGCCGGGAATTCCAAGGCCCCCGAGGCTCTCCCTTTCTACTAATGCCTTTACAACCGCATCAACATTTTTAATTTGTTGTTGTTGAAATAAATCTTGACATGCTTGCCCTAAAATTCTTTCAACCGTCTCATTCCCCGCGACGGTCTTAATGCCAAAGCCTTGAAGGATGGTTCCAATTGTTTCAGTACAATCACGGATCGCCTTCATTTGCTTGATCAGTTCAGAGGAATCTTTTTCTCCTTTTCGCTTTTGGATCTGTCCGATATTGATCAGTCTGTTTAGTTTCTTTTTCTCATAAATGTAGGATCGAATTTTCTCAACTTCCTCTTGACTTAGAATTGGACTTGTTAAAATATAGTCATGATGGAAGTCAGAAATTGGAATGGTTGAAATGATTAATTGATCATCAAGTCCACTCATTTTTTTCAATTCCATGACCGATATATTTTGAATATCTTTGAGTTCAGTAAACTCTTTCTGCAATCTAGTCACAAGCATTTTTGAAGTGCCGATACCACTCGAACAAATAACAACGGCTTTCAAATCACTTTTATAGCTAAGGATTGCAGCGCCGAAATGCATTACAAGATAGCCAATTTCTTCGTCCGGTACAGCAAATTCATGAAAAACCTGTTCAACAGCGTTTTTTACAACCAAAAATAAATCACGATAATCCTTTTTAACTTTATCCAATAAAGGGTTGCTAATGCCCATATTTTGTTTTAACCGATATAAGGCAGGCTTTAAATGCATCACTAACCCTTCAAACAACGAACGGTTTGTTGTTAAGTCAATACTTAAGTCATTTCCAACACGCTGTATAAGGCTCTTTGTTTTAATGGCAATATGAAGACTCGAAGCCTCAGTAAGGTACTCATGATCATGGCGAAGTTTTGCTCCCTTTAAATGCATGGTAATGTATCCTACTTCTGCTGGGGGAATGTAAATTTGGAAGACTTGTTCCAACTGTTCAACAATCTTCTTTGCAAATTTAAACTCCTTCGTCGTCCGTTGATCCTCGAGATACCCTCGATCTATTATAATCCCTTCACCCTTTTGAATCCTCTCAACGGCCAATGCCAGATGGACAACGAGGCCAATATATGCACTATCTGCTAACGTAAAAGGCAAGTCTTCACTAATGGATTCAATTACCCTCTCGATCATAAACAGTTTTTTCTTTTCGACTAATCCTAACAGCTTTTCTGAAATAGAATTGATTTGGTTGGTTGAGCGTTTTTGAATACTTTCTCTAGCAAACGTTAGAATTTCTGATTCATCAAGGTAGTCAGAAATAACACTCCGAATTGCACGTCTCTTTGCATCTTCTGTTCCGCCAATTTCTACGCCATAGCCCCTTCTTCGAACTAATGACAAACCAAATGTCCGTAAGCGCTCTTCCAATTTTGTTAAATCATTGCTTACCGTAGCAATGGTCACATTCAAATCATTGGCAAGTCCAATCAATTTTACAGGCTCACTCGATTCCAATAATTCACACAAAATGACCGTTTGCCGCTCGTCTGGTGTATACTCTGGATGATATAAATTAAACAAAAATACCTTCAGATCTTGAATCTTGGTTTTTTCTCCAGTAATTTGGATGCCGACTCCAGATTTTTTTTGCAATGAAAGATGATATTCCTCTAAAATATCTTCAATATTTTTTAAATCGCGATGAATCGTTCTTCCGCTAACACCAATTTTGTCTGCAAGATCCTTTACAGTCAATTCGCTTGTTTCGTTTAGTAAGATTTCAAGAATCTGTCTTTCTCTTGCGGAAATATACATATTTTTCACTCCGTCTAACGATTTCTGAGCCTCGTCCTCCAATCTCAAATTGTTGACAAAGTTAATTTTCTTTTGCCTGCAACAACAATAATAAAACGATTTCACCCCTGTTACAACAAAATGTAAAACTAAAATAGTCAATGGACTTGTTGACAACATTTAAAAAGAAAAAGCCCAGGTTATTACTGAGCTTTTTCTCTGTCACTTCTTATTTTTCCTTTAAACGATTAACTAATTCATCATATTTTGGGCTATTTAAAAAGTTTTCAACCGAGATGTGCGTTGCATTTGGAAGCTTTACTTTTGCACGATCCGTTAAATCTTTATGTGTAACGACAACATCAGCATCAGATGGTAAATTATTAATCGCCGTATTCGATACCTCAACATCTAGGCCAGCTTTTTTCACTTTATTTCTGAGAATAGATGCTCCCATTGCACTTGAGCCCATTCCAGCATCACAAGCAAAAATAATTTTATTAACTTTATTAAAGTCTGTTTTTTCAACAGAATGCTCAGCAACAATATGATTCGTTAGTGCACTTGAAACACTGCTTTTCTTACCTTTCATTTGTTCCATCTTAGAAGTTGCTTCTACTAAATCTCCCTCTATGTCTTTATCTTTTGCTGTTTTCAAAATAAGGGCTGAAACAAGGAATGACACGGCTGCTGCTACCAAAACTCCAGCCAATACTCCAAAGTAACCACCTTTAGGTGTCATTGCCAAAACAGCAAATATACTTCCTGGTGAAGCCGGCGCAACAAGACCTGCATTGAATATAGAAAGTGTGAATACTCCAGAAACTCCACCAGCGATTACAGCAAGAACAAGTAACGGTTTCATTAATACATAAGGGAAGTAAATTTCATGAATTCCGCCAAGAAATTGAATAATAATCGCTCCAGGAGCAGATTGTTTCGCATTCCCTTTTGCAAACATCCAATACGCAAGCAGAACACCTAAACCGGGACCAGGGTTTGCTTCAAGTAAGAACAAGATAGATTGACCAGATGCTTTTGCTTGTTCGATTCCCAATGGTACCAAAATCCCATTCCCAATTGCATTATTTAAAAACAAAATTTTTGCTGGCTCAATAAATATGTTTGCTAACGGAATTAAACGGTTACTTACTAACACATTAACACCAGAAGCTAACATATTACTCAAAAACTCTACTGCAGGGCCTATTCCTAAAAAAGCGAGTATTGCTAAGATCGCTCCGACAATTCCTGCCGAAAAGTTATTAATGAGCATTTCAAAGCCTTGTTTTATGCGATGATGGAATACCTTATCCACTTGTTTGATGGCATATCCGCCTAGCGGACCCATTATCATCGCGCCTAAAAACATTGGCACGGTTGAACCTACAATTACACCCATCGTTGCAGCGGCACCTACTACGCCTCCGCGCTCGCCATGGACTAGTTTTCCGCCAGTATACCCAATAAGGAGCGGCAATAAATAAGTGATCATCGGACCTACAAGCGTGGCCAGCTGCTTATTCGGCAGCCATCCAGTTGGAATAAACAAAGCCGTGATAAGTCCCCAGGCAATAAATGCCCCGATATTCGGCATGATCATCCCGCTAAGATTACTTCCTAGCCTTTGTATTTTAACTCTTAAACTCGTTTTACCTTGTGCTGTTTCAGTCATTTTGAACACCCCTTTATCCTTTAGAACGCTTACATTTTAGGTAAGCGCTATCTTTGTTTTGTTGTGAAAATCTCTTATTAATTTATTTCCACATTCAAATTATAAGAGACATATTGCCACCTCTTCAATAAAGTCTAAATTTAAATTTGTCCACATCGATGTTGACAACACTTTGATTTCAAAGCGGGCTGGTTCCTTATCCCTAAGGACATTAGTAAAAAGAAAATGTGCCTACCACACCCGCTAAGTGACGAGAAAGGCTCGACAAATTGCAGGTAGGGACAGGCACTTGTTTTAAGCATTGACTTTTTTTATTCGCTTATCTTCCATTGTTGACTCGTTTTTTATAAAGAGTGAAAGAATGAGCCCAAGCAAAGACAGTATGGAAATGGCCATAAACGCCACGTTTGCCCCATACATATCCGGGTACGCTATTTCCGGACGCTGTTTTGCATTCTCGGCTGTTGTTGTCATAACTGTAACCAGAATGGCCGTTCCGACAGATGCTGCAATCATTTTCATCGTGTTATCCATTGCGGCTCCGTGTGAAATTAAATGTCTCGGCAATTGGTTCAACGCGGCTGTCGCCACAGGCATCATCACCATGCCCAAGCCAAACATTCTGATCGTATAAGTAGCCGTCAAATAGATCATCGACGTATCGGGTCCTAACTTTGTAAAAGCGAACGAGGCCGCGGTCATGATTATTAAGCCGACCATGACGAGCCATCTTGGACCGATTTTGTCAAAAATGCGGCCAATGATGGGCGCCATGAGTCCAGATACCAGCGCACCAGGCAAAAGGGCAATCCCTGCCTCAAAGGCCGTAAACTCCCGCATGTTTTGCATGAAAAGCGGAACGATGGTTTCAGCCCCAATCAGCCCCATAAAACTGATCATCCCAATCGCAATTGCCATTGGAAAGATGGAATAGTTGAACACGCGAAACTCAAGCATTGGTTGTTGCATTCTTAGTTGTCTGGTAATGAACAAAATGAGTGAAAGCCCCCCTGCCCCAAGTGATAGAAGGGTAATTATACTTCCCCATCCATAATTTCCAGCACTTGTAAAACCGTAAAGAAGGCCACCAAAGCCAATCGATGATAACAAAACAGAAATGACATCTACTTTTGGCTTCGTTACTTCTGTTACATTTTTCAAAGCAACATACGCGATTGCAATATCAATGAGTGCGATTGGTAAAATAATAAAAAACAAGAGACGCCAAGAGTAATTCGAGGTAACCCAGCCAGACAATGCCGGACCGATTGCCGGCGCAAAGGAAATGACAAGTCCGACCAATCCCATTGCTGCCCCGCGTTTGTTTTTAGGAAAAATCATTAAAAAAACGGTTTGCATGAGCGGAAGCATGACACCAGCACCGGTGGATTGTATCACTCGACCAAGGAGAAGCATTCCAAAATTCGGCGCAACCCCGGCAACCAACGTGCCGAAAGCAAAAACACTCATTGCCGTTAAAAATAACTGCCTGGTGGTAAATCGGGACAGTAAAAATGCACTTACAGGAATCATGATCCCATTTACGAGCATAAATACGGTCGTCAACCATTGGGCACTGTTCGCGGTAACGTTCATTTCCGCCATTACTGGAGGTATCGCCGTAATCATCAATGTCTGATTCAAGATCGCAATAAACGTTCCTGCCAGTAGTAGCGAGACAATCGTAGACTGCTTATAACTTGCCGTTGTCATTCTTTTTTCTCCTCATCTCTTTTCGGTATTTTTTACCATAAACAGGGTTTAATTTCTATGTCTCATCCGAAAAACATCATTTCCTCGATTTAATCAAACGTTTGATTAAATAAAAAAGAACCGAGAACATGGACAAACAATGTAGGTCCCGATTCTATAAACTCCATTTCACATTTTACCTTCAGTTCTTTTCCAAGACAAGGGACAAGGAACCAACCTGTCCCCTTGTCCCACTCTAATTCTATTTTTCAATCTGTTTAATAATTCTTGCAGGATTTCCACCAATGACCACATTGTCCGGAACGTCTTTTGTTACGACCGCACCTGAAGCGACGACGACATTATTTCCTATGTTAACTCCGGGATTAATAACAGCTCTCCCGCCAATCCAGACATTATTACCAATATTAACTGGTTTGCCGTATTCTGCGCCTGATATTCTTTCTGTAGGATTTAGTGGGTGAGTCGCTGTATAAATGTGAACTCCTGGTGCAAGCATGCAATTATCACCAATCCGAATCTCACAAACATCCAAAAAAATACAATCAAAATTCGCATAGAAATTTTGACCGACATGAATGTTATAGCCATAATCACAACGAAATGTTGGCTCTATATATACATTCTCTCCCGTGGAACCAAGCAGTTCTTTTAACAAATCAGTTCTTTGCTCATTATCTGTTTCAAGTGAATGATTAAATAATCTCGTCAACCTTCTAGCATTCTTTCTTTCTCTACGCAATTCCGGGTCAGCTGCATTATATAGTTCACCATTTAGCATTTTTTGTTTTTCAGTTTCCATCTATTTACACCTCCATATTTTGTAAAGAAAACGCTTATTTCGGTGATCACAAGATCAAATCATAGCCTTTGTAGCTCAACTAGGTGGTCTTGTTTCCAAACACTCATTGTAGGTTCTGCTGGAATATATACTTCAGCCACTCAGCTATTTCGATAAGTATGTTGATACTATATCATTCAACAGTGCCGAAAACAATGTAGATTATATTGTACAAACTCAGTCGAAATACTTATAAAAAGACCCAAGCTAAAATTCAGCTAGAATACTATTTACTGGTATTCACTGAGCGATAGACGGCTCTATTAACCCGGGTTTTCATTTTCTATTCTGAATGAAAAGTTAGAATAAAGATTTTTATATTATAAAAAGCCCTGAATAACAGGGCAATTTTTAACCAAACCTAATAGCTTAATTTATCATACTCCTCATCTGATACTGGTTCCAACCATTCAGGTGTACCAGCAGTGATTGCAATGTGTTCAAACCAGCTGTCTTTTGTAGCGCCATGCCAATGTTTAACACCATCATGAGTGACTACAACATCACTAGCTTTTAAGAATTGAGCAGGTTTCCCTTCTTCTTGGTACCAACCTTCGCCACCAGTAACTAATAAAAGTTGGAATCCATCATGATGAATATGCCAGTTATTCCGGCATCCGGGTTCAAAGGTCACATTCCCGACACCAACACTCACGTTAGGATCAGCAACTAATGATTTAAGATAGCTTTGTCCCACAAAAAATTGAGCATATGCTTCATTTTTTTCACCTACTGGAAAAATAATGCCATTTTTTATTTCTTCATATTTTGCCACTTTAACTCCTCCAATAACTTTATTTTTTCAAACCAACTTAAACAGATGGGCTGATAAGCATTTTAGTAACCCGTTCGAAGGCATGTACGGTAACAATAGTTCGTCCAGTTTATTTTAACTTCCCGCCAAATACCGGGAAGAAGCTATGCTCACCATAATTATGGATGTGCTCTACATTCTTCAAAATCTCCATATCTGCATCGCTGATAACAAAATCAAGCGCTAAATTGTTTCTCATGTGATCCGGATTTGCTGTCTTAGGAATAACGACAAGACCAAGCTGTAAGCAATAACGTAGGGAAGCTTGAGCAACAGATACTCCATACTTATTCGCTATTACCTTAATCTCTGAATGATCGAGAACGGCACCGTGAGCAATTGGTGAATATGCCTCTACCAGGATGTCATTCTTCTGGCAGAATTCAATTAGTTCAAAAGGAGTATTGCTCACATGTGCTAATATCTGATTTACCATAGGCTTGATCTCACAGCTTGCAAGAATATTCTCTATATCATCCTGAAGGAAGTTAGAAAGACCGATTGCCTTTACCTTTCCTGCCTTATAAGCATCCTCCAAATATTTCCATACATCTTTGTTTTCCTCGAAGTAACGCTTCTCCTCACGAAACTCCACCCAAGGCTGTGGGCTGTGGATAATCAGAAGGTCAATGTAATCCAGTCCTAATTTTGTCAATGACTCGTCAATGGACTGCGTAACCGCATCATAGGTCTTTGCTTCTGCCGCAATCTTTGTCGTGATGAAAAGTTCGTCTCTTGCAACACCACAGGAACGGATTCCTTTTCCTACACCAGCTTCATTCATATAAGCCTGAGCAGTATCAATATGACGATATCCGATCGATATTGCATCACGCACGGCCTGTGCTGTTTGTAAATCATCAAGCAGCCAAGTACCAAGGCCTAATTTTGGAATTTCTACACCATTTGATAATTTGAAAGTTTCGTTAAACATTCTTTGTCTCCTTTGTATTGTTATATTTTAATTTTCAGGAATCACTTCATTGATGCAAGCTAATGCGTTAAGTGTTCTCGGAAAACCCATATAGGGAAGACTGTGGGTCATCGCGGAGATCAATGTTTCCTTGTCATTGCCTACATTTTTGTTACCGAGCACATGCGACTTTACTTGGCTTTCACAACCACCTAGGCTACTTACGATACAAAGTGTCAACAATTCCCTTGTTTTCAAATCTAGTCCGTCCCGGGTGTAAAAGTCTCCAAAGCAAAAGGAGGAAAGATATTCTTGAATATGCTTTTGATTTGATGGGGCACTCTCTTGCATTTTTGCAATGATATCACCAAAAATCTTTACCTGCACCGAAAGCCCCTTGTCAAAACGATTATCTTCATCAACCTGTTTTTGGCCTTCAACTGGTAAAACAATGTTCTTCGCTTTGAAAACCTCATTGACTTCATGGATAGCGTTTAATGTTTTAGGAAATCCGATGTATGGAGCACACTGGTAAACGGCCTCTTTGATTTCTACAGGCGAAAGCCCGATGTTCAGAGCGGCAATTACATGTGCCTTTAGCTGTGGCAACGTTTGGTTAGTAGCAAGCACAACCAGAGTGATAAGTTCACGCTGTTTGTCATCGAGATTTCCCTGATAGAAAACTTCTCCAAAAATGAAGCGGCTAAGAATGTCCTGAAAATCAGCGTCGGTAGCGTATGCAGCTGGAACTCCATTGCCAAATAACTGTTTGTATTTTTCCTTGCTCTTTTCAACACGGTCCATAAATAAGCCTCCTCGTTTGACGTTCATTTATTTGAACTTTCAAAAATTACTTTTGATGCTTTGAAAAATTAATATTGATTGATTTATCGACATCTGTTTATAATTATAAAAAAGTCCTCCTTACTTTCAATGGTTAAATGAACGCAATTCGTTGATTACTCAACAAATCAATTGAAACTGTTGAGTATCTTTAGAAAGATGGGTGTAATAAAATGCCTAAAGTTGATAGAAGAATAGCCAAAAGCCAAGTAGCGATAAAAAATGCTGTAACCGAACTGATGTCCGAAAAAAGTTTTGATGATATTACGATTAAGGATATTGCAGACAGAGCAGATGTGAATCGAGGAACG
>JAKACS010000040.1 GCA_021821235.1 Bacillota bacterium | reverse complement strand
CCGGCAGAAGGTTGGCAAAATATCGCCACTGCCCGCGATTGGGTGATGCCGGCAAAATTGCAAAACGGAACATCGTTCTTCTATTTTGCAACCGATCAGTACCGCTACGAGGAACAGCCTGTTAGTGAGCATGTATCGCCGGTAGTTGGCAAAGCGCGTTATGAACATTATGCAGACTACAATGTAATGGCAGCAAGACTCGGCTGGCTTCCAAGTTATCCAACTTTTAATAAAAATACAATCGATCTATATAAAGAAGCGGAATCTGATGGGGCGTCTACACCGGCGGAAGTCGGCCAATATGTTGCCCGGCAATTAAAGGAGAAAAAATTGCAGTTTGCGATCGAAGATCCTGACAACCCAGTCAACTATCCGCGCAACTTATTTGTTTGGCGCGCCAATTTGATCTCCAGTTCTGGTAAAGGTCATGAGTATTTCTTAAAGCATCTTCTAGGAACAACGAATGGCTTATTAAACGAGGATGAAGACATGCTGCGGCCGCAGGAAATTAACTGGCGTGATGAAGCACCGGAAGGAAAACTTGATCTGTTGATTAGCCTGGATTTCCGGATGGCAGGGACACCGCTGTATTCCGATGTGATTTTACCAGCATCAACTTGGTATGAAAAACATGATTTAAGCAGTACCGACATGCATCCGTTTATTCATCCATTTAATCCAGCGATTTCATCACCTTGGGAAGCAAAATCGGACTGGGAGATTTTTAAAGCATTGGCAAAGTCGGTTTCCGAGCTCGCAGCCGAACTGAAGCTTGATCCGGTGAAAGAAGTTGTCGCCACACCGCTGCAGCACGATACACCACAGGAGATGGCCCAGCCGCTTGGGGCTATCAAAGACTGGAGCAAAGGTGAATGTGAGCCGATTCCTGGTAAAACTATGCCGCAAATCCATGTTGTCGAACGCGACTTTAAACTGATTTCTGAAAAAATGACCGCGCTTGGACCGAATATTAAAAACCTGCCATATGGCATTAAAGGAATTTCCTGGTCGGCAAGCGATGAATATGAGAAATTAAAAAAAGACCTCGGAACTGTCCGGATTGGCGTTGGGGAAGGCTGTCCAAATATCGAATCGGCGAAAAACGTTTCTGAAGCGATTTTAACATTATCATCCACATCGAATGGACATATGGCCGTGAAGGCATGGAAAGCACTTGAAAAAAATACCGATCTGCAGCTTGCAGATCTTGCTGAAGAGCGTGAGGAAGAATGCTTTACGTTTGCGCAGATTACCGCACAGCCGAAAACCGTGATTACCTCGCCGGCATTCAGTGGGTCTGAAAAAGGCGGACGCCGCTATTCGCCATTTACGACAAATGTGGAGCGGTTGATTCCGTGGCGCACGGTCACCGGCCGGCAATCGTTCTATCTTGATCATGAAATGATGCAGGAATTTGGCGAAGCAATGGCAACGTTCAAACCGATTTTGAACCATAAACCGTTTAAAAACAATCGCCCTGAAGTCGAAGGAAAAGAAATTGTCTTAAATTATTTAACACCGCATAACAAATGGTCAATCCACAGCATGTATTTTGATTCCCAGCCAATGCTGACACTGTTCCGCGGCGGTCCAACCGTCTGGATGAACAAGGACGATGCTGCTGAAGTCGGCGTTGTCGACAACGACTGGATCGAATGCTTCAACCGAAATGGTGTTGTTGTGGCAAGAGCGGTTGTTTCCCACCGGATGCCAAGAGGAATGGCATTCATGCACCATGCCCAGGACAGGCATATCAATGTACCGGGAACAAAATTAACAAATAATCGTGGCGGCACCCATAACAGCCCAACGCGGATCCATGTGAAACCAACCCATATGATCGGCGGGTACGGCCAGCTTAGCTACGGCTACAACTATTATGGCCCAACAGGTAATCAGCGCGACTTGAACGTGGTCATCCGCAAACTGAAGGAGGTTGATTGGCTTGAAGATTAAAGCACAAATCGGAATGGTCATGAACTTGGATAAATGCATTGGCTGCCATACATGCAGTGTAACATGCAAAAACACCTGGACTAATCGTCCAGGTGCGGAATATATGTATTTTAACAATGTCGAAACGAAGCCGGGGCTTGGTTACCCGAAACGTTGGGAAGACCAGGAAAAATATAAAGGCGGCTGGGAAGTAAAAAATGGTAAGCTGCAATTAAAATCTGGCTCGAAAACGAACCGCTTGCTGAATCTTTTTTATAACCCGAACTTGCCAACAATCGATGACTATTATGAGCCATGGAATTATGATTACGAGAATTTGACAAACAGTCCACAGCGAAAAACGCAGCCAGTTGCCCGCCCAAAATCGGCGCTAACTGGCGAATATATGGATATTCTCTGGGGACCGAACTGGGAAGATGATTTGGCTGGTGCTCATGTGACGGGTTTGCAAGATCCAAACGTTGAAAAAATGGAAAACCAAATTCGAACAGAATTTGAAGATGTTTTCATGATGTATCTTCCAAGGATTTGCGAGCATTGCATCAATCCATCGTGCGTCAGCGCTTGCCCGTCCGGGGCGATGTACAAACGGGAGGAAGACGGTATTGTCCTCGTTGACCAAAACGCTTGCCGCGCTTGGAGACATTGCGTGTCTTCCTGCCCGTATAAAAAAGTTTATTTTAACTGGCAAACAAACAAAGCGGAAAAATGTACCCTTTGCTTCCCGCGAATTGAAGCAGGGCTGCCAACCATTTGTTCGGAAACTTGCGTTGGACGGATTCGTTACCTCGGCGTAATGCTTTATGATGCCGATAAAGTTCAGGAAGCGGCAATGGCAGACGAGAAAGACCTGTATCATGCACAGCTAGAAGTATTTTTGGATCCAAATGATCCTGAAATTGTGGCGAAAGCCCGTGAAGAAGGGATCCCAATGGAGTGGATTGAGGCTGCGCAAAAATCGCCAATTTACCGGATGATTAAGGAATGGAAAATTGCACTTCCGCTCCATCCGGAATACCGCACACTGCCAATGGTTTGGTATATTCCACCGCTTAGCCCGATCATGAATATGTTTGAAGGTGTCGGTTCTTCTTCAAACGCAGAAGATATTTTCCCGGCAATTGACGAAATGCGGATTCCGATTGAATACCTGGCCAATCTTTTAACGGCAGGTGATGAAACCCATATCCGATCAACACTGAAAAAAATGGCTGTAATGAGAAGCTATATGCGGAGCGTACAAACGAATAAACAGCCAAATGGTAAGGTTGCTGAAGAGCTTGGCTTAAGTGAACAGGATATCAAGGATATGTACCGTCTGCTTGCAATTGCAAAATATGAGGATCGCTTTGTCATTCCGCCGTCACACCGCGAGGAAGTAGCTGATCTCTATGATGAGCAAGGTACTTGCGGCTTGGCTTTCGCTGGTGGACCAGGTGCATGCGGAACATTGTCTTAAATTTAATGCATGGAGGAGAAAGGTAGCTTTCCCATCCTAAAAAAGAAGGTGAACGAATTTGCTTTATGATGAAATTCAAAGCGTCTTTCAAATATGTTCGTATTTATTAGCTTACCCGGATCAGGTATTCCACGAGTCGTTGTCTGATCTTGAGGAGGCGGATGTTAAAGAACTTCCACCAGGTAAAATAAAACAGGAGCTCGGGCAATTTATTACTGCGGCAAAGAAGCTAACAATTGACGAGTTCATTCATACCTATGTTTACACCTTTGATTTTGGCAAGAAAACAAACCTGTATGTTACGTATATGACATCTGGTGAACAGAGAGAACGAGGAATTGATCTCCTGTTTTTGAAAAATTATTACAAACTTCATGGTTTTGAAGCGACCGAGCTTGAACTGCCCGACTTTTTGCCAATGATGCTTGAATTTGCCGGGCAAGTGGATAAGGAGACACTTCAGCCTGTTTTTGAACGGTATTTTGAGAATATGGTTGAGATACGCGATCGCTTAACTGAACAAAACAACCTGTACCGCCATGTCCTTGAGGCCGTTGTAGAAGCGGTGAAAGAAGCAGGAATAACAAAAACAAAGCGGAGGGGTGAAGAAACATGGTCAACCAATTTATTTGGGTAATTTTTCCTTATATCGTCCTGACCATATTTATTTTTGGCCATATTTATCGGTACAATCATGATCAATTTGGCTGGACATCAAAGTCAAGTGAGCTTTTAGAAAAAAAACTGCTGCGTGTCGGCTCAAATTTATTCCATTTTGGCATTATCTTTGTATTTTTCGGCCATGTTGCCGGGTTAATCATTCCGGTCGAGGTTTATGAAACACTGGGAATAAGTGAAGAAACATATCATGCGGTCGCCTTGATCGGCGGGATTCCGGCAGGGATTGCTGCGGTCGCAGGCTTGATTATTTTAAGCTATCGCCGCATCACGGTGCGCCGGATTATTGCAACGAGCACGAAAGGTGATTACGTAGCACTTCTTCTTTTAACAGTTGTTGCATTATCCGGACTATCAGCCACTCTTTTGAATATCAACCCAAAAGGATTTGATTACCGAACAACGATCGGCCCCTGGCTGCGGAGCGTTCTCCTCTTCCGTGCGGATGCAAGCAATCTTGTGAATGTGCCGCTGTGGTTTAAAATTCATATGGTAGCGGCAATGGGGATTTTTGCTGTTTGGCCATTTACCCGGCTCGTTCACGTCTTTAGCTTGCCGGTGCGTTATTTATCAAGGAGCTATGTCGTATACCGCAAACGCGAACCAAAACAGCATACAGCTCGTTAGAACAAAAAGCCTGCGCAATACGCAGGCTTTTTACTATTTTTTAGTTTAAGATTTCTTCAATTGTTTGCAGGGTTTCTGTGCTTAATTTTACGCCGGAGGCTTTAACATTTTCTTCAAGCTGTTCCGGTCTGCTTGCACCGACGATCGCGCTTGAAACGCCTTTTTGTCGCAAAATCCAGGCGAGGGCGAGCTGGGCCATAGTCAGTTCATTGTCAGCTGCTATTTCTTTTAATCGTTCAACCTTATCAAGGTTCTCATCTGTTAAAAGACCAAACAATGCACCGTAGTTTTCCTGGGCGGCACGGCTTCCTTGAGGCACTGCGGCGCCTTTTTTGTATTTGCCTGTCAGCACGCCTTGGGCAAGTGGCGACCAGACAACTTGGCCGATCCCGTATTTTTCACTCACAGGAAGAACTTCTTTTTCGATATAGCGCTCGAGCATGCTGTACTGCGGCTGGTTAACCACGATGCGGTCGAGCAGTTTTTTATCAGCAATATGTATAGCTTCCGTAATTTGCTCGGCAGTCCATTCGCTAACACCGACATACAGAACTTTTCCTTGGCGAACCAAGTCATCAAGTGCCCTTAATGTTTCTTCGACGGGCGTTTCCGGGTCAAAGCGATGGCAATAATAAAGGTCAACATAATCGGTTCCAAGACGCTTCAGGCTTGCGTGGCATTGCTCAATAACGTGTTTGCGCGAAAGCCCGCGGTCATTCGGGCCGTCACCCATTGGCCAAAACACTTTTGTCGCAAGGACATACGAATCGCGCGGATACTTTTTCAACGCCTTGCCAACGACGATTTCTGCTTCACCGCGCATATAAACATTTGCGGTATCAAAGAAGTTGATTCCAAGATCATAGGCTTTGTCGATGGAGGATGTTGCCTTTTCTTCTTCTACATATCCCCCGTATGTAAGCCAACTGCCGAGACTAATTTCGCTAACCTTTACTCCAGTCTTTCCTAAACGGCGATATTCCACGGTATTCCCTCCCAAAATAAAGTATTTCGTCACTCAAACTAAAAATACTACATCCCAAGGATTGTGTCCAGAAATAGCTTCTCCAGAATTCATTTTTGTGTTTGTGAATTCTTTTGCTGCTTCTTTTTCAAATAACCTTGAAACAATTGCAGAAAAATAAAAAAGAAAAAGATCGATATCACGACATATTCCGGTGCTTCCATGACCGAAAAGGGATTGAGCACTTGTAATAGATCATATTGAAATGGTTCTCCAGCGATAAAATCCATCAAAAGAATGATAAATCCTAAGCAAAAAGACAATAAAAGCATCACAAAAAAGAGCTTCAAGTGAACCACCTTCACTTATTTTAGAATCGGTATCTATAGTTTAAGGACGCTGATGTGGTTCTATACGACAGAACGGGATTTGGTTAACGGGAAAAAATCCCTTTAAAGTGGATAAAAACAGTTTAGCTGGTTACGATAACCACTAATGAGAAAAATGCTGAATGCATTAATAGTCGAGGCAACATAACAAACATCATTAAAGGAGGCAGGCAGGATGTCGCTTCTTTCTTCCATTTTAAAAAAGCGGTCCAAAATTCGGCAACAAGACAATTTGCGGCAGCAAGCAGATCCGCAATCGCCTGAACAACTGCCTATCCTAAAAAATTGTCAAGACAATTTGCAGCGAATTAAACAAGAACTTGGCAACAGCACAGATATCGTTATTCGTGAGTTTCAGTTTCAGCATATAACAGGTGCGATCGTTTATATTGACGGCATATCTGACAGCAAAGTGATCAGCGAATTTATTATCGAAACATTGATGAAAAAAAGTACCGATTCTGAAGCAGGAAAAGATCCGTATCAGCTTATGTTGGAAAAAGCAGTGTCTTTAGGCAGCATCAGTCAAATTCGCGACTGGGACAAACTATATGAATCACTGCTTTCAGGAGATACAATCATTTTTCTGAATGGCTATGAAGTGGCCATCGGTGGCAGCACACGTGGTGGTGAAAAACGCGCAATCACGGAACCGACAACGCAGTTGACAATTCGCGGACCAAAGGATGCTTTCACGGAATCTTTCCGAACAAATACTTCTTTAATTCGCAGGCGGATCAAAAGTCCGAATCTTTGGCTTGAGACAATGAAAATTGGTACGGTTACGCAAACAGATGTCGGCTTGATGTATATTAAAGGGATCGCCAATGAAAAAATCATTACCGAAGCAAAAGAGCGGTTAAAACGAATACAAATTGATTCAATTTTGGAATCAGGATATATTGAACAACTGATTGAAGACCAGACATGGACAACGTTCCCGACTGTCTACCATACAGAACGGCCAGATGTTGTCTGTTCGCAGCTATTGGAAGGCAGGGTTGCGATCTTCATTGACGGGACTCCATTCGTTCTGACGGCACCTGCTGTTTTTATTGAGTTTTTTCAAGCAGCCGATGATTACTATTCACGATTTGATATCTCGACTGGAATCCGGTTGCTGCGGATTGCCGCATTTTTCATTTCATTGATTGGACCGGCCATCTATATCGCTGCCACCACCTTCCATCAGGAAATGATCCCAACGACAATGGCGATTGCAATTGCTGCCCAAAGGGAAAACGTTCCATTTCCTGCATTTGTAGAGGCATTGATCATGGAAATAACCTTTGAGATTTTGCGAGAAGCCGGATTGCGCCTGCCGCGGGCAGTCGGCCAAGCTGTTTCAATTGTCGGTGCCCTTGTAATTGGCCAGGCAGCCGTTCAAGCTGGGTTTGTCTCACCCGTGATGGTTATAGTTGTTTCAAGTACAGCGATTGCCAATTTCTCGACACCGACGTTTGCGATGGCGATTTCAACCCGATTGCTCCGCTTTATCATTATGGGGATAGCGACGTTTTTAGGTTTCTACGGTATTTCGTTAGCGGTGATGGTGATGACGATCCATTTGTGTTCCTTAAGGTCTTTTGGTGTTCCGTATATGGCGCCAATTGCTCCATTTAGCTGGAAAGGTCAGCAGGACGTATTAATCCGTTTCCCAATTTGGGCAATGAAAGATCGACCGCAACTGATAAGTAAAAATAATTTGGCGAGAACAGGAAAAAATCAGAAACCGCAGCCGCCGCAAAAAAACGATGCGGCAAACGCGAAGCAGCAAGGTGATCAAAAATGATGCGAAGGTTTATCTGTTTGTTGGCCGTTATTTTCATGATTCCGCTTCTTAGCGGCTGCTGGAATCAGAAAGAACTGACCGATCTGGCCTTTGTAATGGGAGTTGGCGTCGATAAAGGAAAAAGTGGCGAAAAGTTCACGAGTACCTATCAAATCGTTATCCCCGGGAATGTCGCCGCAGGGCAGAACGGCGGCGGTCAGGGGCTGCCAATTGTTGTATACCAATCATCTGGGAAAAATTTGCTAGAAACTGCAAGAATCGCGACAAGAAAAATTCCGCGCCGCTTATATTATGGACATACCAATCTATTGGTAATCGGTGAAGAACAAGCAAGAGCCGGGATTCTCGATATTTTAGATGTACTCGATCGTTATCCGGAATTTCGAACGACCACTAAGATGATTATTGCCAAAAATGCTACGGCAGAGGAAATGCTAACAACGTTATCGAATATTGACAAACTGCCGGTCGATAAAATTTCAAAAACATTGCTGGTAACGGAAGAAATGCTCGGTGAAAATATGATCGTGACCATTGATGATTTTATAGCGAGTCTTGTTAGTAATGGCAAAGAGCCTGTTGTCTCTGTTTTTGCTTTAAGCGGTAACTTAAGTGAACGAAGTACAAATAAAAACCTCAGTTCTGCTATACCGCCAGTGATTATTCAGTCGGACGGACTGGCGATATTTAAAAAAGGTAAATTAGTCGGCTGGATCCGCAAAGAACACGCAAGAGGTGTATTACGAATCATGGATAAGGTGAAAAGCACGGCAATTAGTGTTGATTGGGACAAGAAAAAAGATGCGATCGGCGTTTCACCAACGAGAGCAAAGACAAAGGTTTCGGCAAAGGTGAAGAACGGGCAGCCGCATATTTATATAACCGTAAAAGAAGAAGGCGTTTTGGAAGAGGCAGATGTGCCGATTGATTTGAATAATCCAGAGATCATTGAAAAAATTGAAAATAAATTATCCCAAAAAATCAACAAAGAAGTGTTAGCGGCAATTGCTGATGCCAAACAACTAAAAAGCGATATTTTCGGATTTGGCGAAAAGATTCATCGCGCCAATCCAGTGTACTGGAAAAAAGCAAAGCAGAATTGGGATGACCGATTTGTCGACCTTCCGGTTACAGTAGAAGTCCATGCATATATCCGCCGTGAAGGCGTACGCAGCTTGCCATTTTGGTCTGATATGAAAAAATAATCGCTAACAAAGAGGAATGTGAAGAATGGAAAAGGCGAAGATTAATGCGACACAGCTATTTGTCTTAGTTGTTCTATTTGAAATGGGAAGTTCCATTTTAGTTGGAGTAGGAGCGAGTGCCAAGCAGGATGCCTGGATCACGATCCTCCTTGGCATGATTGGCGGAATCGCCCTTTTCCATATCTACTATTTTTTATATCGCTACTATCCCGATGTTCCACCAACAACCTACGTCCAAAAAATCACGGGAAAATGGGTCGGCCGCATTCTTGCTTTTTTTTATATTGTCTATTTTATTTATTTAGCTTCAAGGGTTTTACGCGACTTTGGCGAATTGTTAACAACCACGATTTACTCCAATACACCGTTGTTTATCGTTAATACGCTCATGATCTTGGCAATCATTTATGGGATTCGCAAAGGCTTTGAGGTGCTGGCAAGGGTGGGCGAGTTATATTTCGCCCTTGTCTATTTGTTGGCAATTACCGGAATCGTGCTTGTCATGGTGTCAGGATTATTTCATTTTGAAAACTTGCAGCCAATGCTGGAAAACGGATGGCGTCCGATCTTGCAGGCGACCATAAGCCAAACGCTCCTCTTTCCGTTTGGAGAAATGGTTGTTTTTACAATGGTGCTCCCATTTGTTAATGAGAAAGAAAAAGTCAGAAAAGTGTGCATCGGTGGCATGATTCTCAGTGGGATCAACATCACGATTACGATTATCATCAACATTGCGGCCCTTGGGGTTGATTTGTATACACGATCGCCATTTCCGCTCTTAAGCACGGTTAGCAAAATTGAAGTTGGCGGCTTTATTGAACGCCTTGATGTTTTGTTTATGCTTTACCTTGTTGTCGGCGGATTTTTTAAAATTACGATTTTTTATTATGCTGCAGTCGCAGCAACCGCGGATGTGTTTCAATTCCAAGATCAACGCAAACTGGTGTTTCCAATTGGGCTGGTTATTTTGTTTGCTTCGATGATGATTGCATCCAATTATGCTGAACACATCAAGGAAGGTTTGACCATTGTGCCGATTTTCTTGCATTGGCCATTTCAAATCATATTTCCTACTATTCTTCTTGTGATTGCTTATTTTCGCAACCGTAAAAAAAAGGCGCAAACATCATGATATTTGCGCCTGCCATTTTTTAAGCCATTACTATTTTCTTTTCTCCATTCGTTTGAACGGCAGAGGATTTTAGCGGCAGTTTGATTCGAACCGTTGTCCCTGTTCCTTTTTCACTTTCAAAATCAATTGTTCCATGGTGGGATTGAACGATCTTAAAGCTGACAGTAAGACCAAGGCCTGTACCTTTTTCTTTTGATGAATAAAATGGCTCACCGATCCGCGATAATCGCTCGTTGGACATTCCTTCTCCTTCGTCCTTAATGATGACAGCCGTTTTGCCATGCCGCGCTTTTTCAAGAACGACTGAGATCGTTCCGCCGCTTAAAGAGGCATCAATCGCATTTTTGATTAAATTGATAAACAGCTGTTTAAGCTGATTCGGTTCACAATCAAGCCACATTTCTTTAGATGGTGATTTAAATGTAAATTGGACGTTATGCATATTGGCCTCGGTATGAAGCAGTGACAAGACATCACTTACTATCTTATATAAATTTGCCTTTGTGAATTGAACGTGCTGCGGCTTTGCCAAAAGCAATAGTTCACCAACAATATGGTTAATTCTTGTCAATTCATCCATCATAATCTGATAATACATTTGATGGGTTTGATCTTCGAGCTGCAAGATTTGCACAAATCCCTTTAAAGAAGTAAGCGGGTTGCGGATTTCGTGAGCAACACTTGCAGATAATTCCCCGACAACTGAAAGTTTTTCTGCTCTTCGCAGCTGTTCCTCTGCCTGCCTTAAGGTAGTCACGTCCTTTCCATAACCAATAATTCCGGAAATTTGGCCATGAATCATCATCGGCAGGGCCGTACATTGCAGGGTAATGTTCGAACCGTTTTTCCGATTAACGGAAATCTCATACGTAACCGGCTCATGGCTAGTTAATACATAGGAGCAATGTACGTACACTTCTTCCTTTAAACCCGCTGGCAGGAGATCAGGAAGACTTTTCCCAATCAAGTGTTCTTTGGGATAACCAGTCATTGTTTCAAACTGCGGATTTAAATTGGTAACAATTAAATCCAAATCAAGCATAAATACCATATCAGGGTTGTATTCAAACAGCGATTTGTACTGCTGCTGGCTTTCCACTAAAAGTTTTTCAACGTTTTTCTTCTCAGTAATGTCCCGTCCGATAATCACCAATCCGTTGCGGCTTCCATCTTCATGGAAAAGCGGCACTTTAATCGTATCAAATGTTTTCGCCTCGCCATTTGGCAGCGGAATGATTTCTTCAACACGGGTAATTTTTCCGTTTTGCCAAGTTTCTTCATCGGAAACTTCGCAGTAACGGAGGGCATCAGCATAAAAGTCGGTGTATTCCGCTAACTCAGAATCCTTTTTCCCGCGAAAATCAACGTTTTCTAACTGAAATAATTTGAGCCCAAACTCATTTGCTTCAATCCAGCGCCCGTCGCCGTCTTTAAAATTGACAAAGTCCACCATTGAATGGATGAGGGTGGTAAGGCGGTCTTCAATTTCTTTCACCCGG